>JANOLA010000655.1:0-2726 GCA_031419535.1 Burkholderiales bacterium
AAGAAATACGGTGGACACGAGCGCAGCCGCATCGCCCAATTCATCGTCGAGGAAGAGTTCCACCGGGCTGCGGGCCTGGGTTGTGCAGGATGCGCAGGCGCGGCAGGTAGCCGAGCTGAATCGCCTGCTTGGTCACGGAGAACGCCGCCGAGATCAGCGCCTGCGAGGCGATCACCGCGGCGCAGGTGGCCAGCGCGATCAGCGGGTACAGCGCCCAGTCGGGCACCATCTTGTAGAACGGATTGATCGCGTTCTCAGGGTGGGCGAGCAGCATCGCGCCCTGGCCGAAGTAGTTGAGCAGCAGCGCGGGCATGACGAGCGTGAACCAGGCGGTGCGGATCGGCCTCTTGCCGAAGTGCCCCAGGTCGGCATAGAGCGCTTCCGCCCCGGTCACGCACAAGACCACGAAGCCGAGCGCGACGAAGGCCACGCCGGGGTGCTGCACCATGAACAGCAACGCGTAGTGCGGACTGAGCGCGGCCATCACACTGGGATTGCGCGCGATGTGCACCGCGCCCATCGCGGCGATGACGATGAACCACAGCACCGTGATCGGTCCGAAGAACCTGCCGATGCCGCCCGTGCCGTGGCGTTGTACCAGGAACAGCAGCGTCAGTACCGCCAGCGACACCGGCACCACGTAGCTATGCAAGCCCGGCGCGGCGACCTCCAGGCCTTCGATCGCCCCGAGCACCGACACCGCCGGCGTGATGACGCCATCACCGAAGAAAATGGCCGTGCCGAAGATGCCCAGCGTGAGCAGCACGCGGCGCAATTTCGGTCGCTCTTTCACGGCTTGCGAGGCCAGCGCCAGCATCGCGATCAAGCCGCCTTCGCCGTGGTTGTCGGCGCGCAGGATCAGTACCACGTACTTGACGGAGACGATCACCGTCAAGGTCCAGAACAACAGCGACAGCACGCCATAGATGTTCTGCGCGGTCAAGGGCACATGGTCCGGACCGAAGACCTCTTTCAGCGCATAGAGCGGGCTGGTGCCGATGTCGCCGTAAACGACGCCGATCGCGCCCAAGGTCAGGGCCGCGAGACTGGACGAGGGGGATTGGGGTTTCAAAGCGGTACCGGCCGCAGGGGCGGCCGGGTCAGATGCGCGAAGCGGGCCATTGTGCGTCAATCGCGGCGCCCGCGGACCAGCGCAGGACCAGCGGCACGAAGCAGCACTCGGCCGGGCGGGCCAATCGAGGGCTATTCGTAGACTTCGGCGTTCGGGTCAGTCGCCTCGAGTTCGTAGCTGGCCGCGACCATCGCCAGCCGTGCGATCACGCCGTACATGTAAAACCGATTCGGCGCGCTGACCCCCGGCTTCACGCCTGGCTTGGGCATCTGGTTCGACTCGGCAAACGCCAGCGGCACGAAGCTGGCGCCGGGCGCGTTCAGGTTTTCATCGATACCGCGTTGCGCGTTGACGCGGTAAAAGCCGCCCACCACGTAGCGGTCGATCATGTAGACCACCGGCTCGGCGACGGCGTCGTTGACACGCTCAAAGGTGGGAACGCCTTCTTGCAGGATGACTTCGCTGACCGCTTGCCCGTCTTTGATGACGCCCATCTTGTCGCGCGTGCGGCTGTTCAGGTTCTGCAAATCCTTCGGGTCGCGCACCGTCATGATTCCCATGTCGGAGGTACCGGCGTCGGCCTTCACGATGACGAAAGGCTTTTCCTGGATGCCGTACTCCTTGTACTTGCGGCGGATCTTCGTCAGCAGCGCGTCGGCGTTCGTCGTCAGGCAATCGGCGCCGCTGCCGTCGTTGAAATTGACTTCACCGCAGCGCGCGAACATCGGGTTGATGAGCCACGGGTCCATGCCGAGCAGCTTGGCGAACTTCTTCGCGATCTCTTCATAGGCCGTGAAGTGATTCGTCTTGCGCCGCACCGCCCAACCGGCGTGCAGCGGCGGCAACAAGTACTGCTCATGCAGGTTCGACAGCACCCGCGGCAGACCGGCCGAGAGATCGTTGTTGAGCAGGATCGTGCACGGATCGAACCCCTTCAGGCCGAGGCGCCCGCGCGAGCGAACCAGCGGTTCGAGCGTCAGGCTCGTGCCGTCGGGCAACGCGATCTCGGTCGGCTTCTTGATGTCTTCATCCAAGGTTCCCAGGCGCACGTTGAGCCCAGCCTGATGAAAGATTTGCATCAGACGCGCCACGTTCGCCAAGTAGAACGTGTTGCGCGAATGTTTTTCCGGGATCAGCAGCAGGTTCTTCGCTTCGGGGCAGATCTTCTCGATCGCCGCCATCGCCGCCTGAACCGCCAGCGGCAGCATTTCCGGCGTCAGATTGTTGAAACCACCCGGGAACAGATTCGTATCCACCGGCGCGAGCTTGAAGCCGGCATTGCGCACATCAACCGAGGTGTAAAACGGCGGCGTGTGTTCCATCCACTCGAGCCGAAACCAGCGCTCGATCGCCGGCAGCGACTCGAGGATGCGCTGTTCGAGTTCGTTGATCGGGCCGGTGAGTGCGGTGACGAGATGCGGAACCATGGCATGCGGCCCGGTGGGCTGGAGCAGGCGAAGATTCTAGGAGCCTGTCGGACCTTGGCATCTGGGGCCGATCGGCGTTGGAGCAAGGGGCTGGGCTGCCCGCCCGGCGCAGCGCATGCAGGCGTGAAAGGGGCCACATTGCGTGGCCCTTGTTTGGATCGAGTCGCCGCACCGCGACCCGAAGGTCGTGCGGCCGCTTCAATTCACTTCAGTTGTGGTACGCGGTC
>JANOLA010000656.1:0-13159 GCA_031419535.1 Burkholderiales bacterium
GGTCGTGGAAGGCGACCGCGTGCGCATCTTCGTCACCAACCGTCTGGGCGAGCTGACCAGCATTCACTGGCACGGTCAGCGCCTGCCCAACGGCATGGATGGCGTGACGGGCCTGAACCAACCCGGCATCCCGCCAGGCAAAACCTACGTCTACGAGTTCGTCGCGCGGCGACCGGGAACGTTCATGTACCACCCGCACGCCGATGAGATGGTGCAGATGGCGATGGGAATGATGGGTTTCTGGATCACGCACCCGCGGGTTGTGGACGGTCGCAAACATCCGCTCATCGACGAGGTGGATCGCGACTTCGTGTTCCTGCTCAATGCCTACGACATCGACCCCGGCAGCGCCACGCCCAAGATCATGACGATGCTTGACTTCAACCTGTGGAGCTGGAACAGCCGCATCTTTCCCGGCATCGATTCGCTGAACGTGCGGCTGAACGACAGAGTTCGCATCCGCATCGGCAACCTGACGATGACGAACCACCCGATCCATCTGCACGGCCACGAGTTCCTCGTCACCGGCACCGACGGCGGCCCCACACCCAAGAGCAGCCGCCAGCACGAAGTGACGACCGATATCGCCGTGGGTCAGATGCGCCAGATCGACTTCCTCGCCGACGAACCCGGCGACTGGGCGTTTCACTGCCACAAGAGCCACCACACGATGAACGCGATGGGGCACGACGTGCCCACCATGATCGGCGTAGACCACCGCGGCGTGGCAAGGCAGATCACGAACCTGATTCCCGACTACATGGTGATGGGCGAACGCGGCATGAAAGACATGACGGAAATGGAGATGCCGCTGCCCGACAACACCGCGGCGATGATGACGGGCACCGGTCCGTTCGGCGCCGTGGGCATGGGCGGCATGTTCAGCGTCGTCAAGGTGCGCAAGGACCAGAAACCGGGCGACTACAGCGACCCCGGCTGGTACGAGCACCCGCCCGGAGAAGTGGCGTACGAGTGGACGGGGGAGCTGCCGGACCCGGCGCGCTTCAAGTCCGAGGGCTCGGGTTCGATGGCGCCGCTGGCACGCCCCAAGACGGACACCGAAGTCACGGTGCGCAAGCCCGGCGCGGACTCCGGCCAGCACAAGCACTGATGCGCACGCCAATCGTCATGCCAATCTTGGAGAACTTTCGCTCGCGGCCCGACGCTGCGCGAGCGTTGCAAAACTATGCCCGCTTGGCCGCAGGATACGACAGCACCTGCCGGCGCATCGAGGCGCTCAGGCTCAGGGCGGTCAATGCGCTCGCGCTGCGCTCGGGCGAAGTCGTGTTCGACATCGCGTGCGGCACGGGCCCGACCTTGACGCTGCTCGCGCAGCGCGTCGGGCCGACGGGTCGTGTGGTCGGCGTCGAATTAAGCCCAGTAATGGCTGAGCTGGCCCGCCAGCGGGTCGCCAGCGCGGGGATCGGCGCTTGCGTCGAGGTGATCGAATCCGCGGTCGAGGCGCTGCGCTGCAGCCCAGCCGCCCACGCGATCCTGTTTTGCTACACGCATGACGTGCTGCAGTCGCCCGCGGCGATCGAGCGCTTGATCGAATTCGCCCGGCCGGAGGCGCGCATCGTCTTGCTCGGCATGAAGACGCTGCCTTGGTCGTGGGGTTGGCCGGCCAACGTCTTCAACCTGTACCGCGCTCGCAGGTACCTCACGACTTTCAGAAATCTCGATCAACCCTGGCGGCTGCTCGAAGCGCGCGGCGCGGTGCTGAGCGTGGTGCACACGGCACTGTGGGGCAGCGCCTACATCGCAGTGGGCACCTTGCCGAATATCCACACGCTGCGAACGCCCGAAGCTGCCACATCCGTTCTTCAACCCACGCCGCGAGACGCGGCTCCACGAAAGGCGCAATCATGACCCGACTCATCACTCTACTGAAGGCTGCCGCGTTCGCTTCGCTCACCGCCTCGGCTGGGCTCTCTCTCGCCCACGGCGACGAAGGCCACGCCAGGAAGACCGCGCCGGTCAAGAAGGAACAAAAGGACTGGGGAATCGCCGGCGATGCGAAGTCGGCAAAGCGATCCATCGAGGTCAAGATGCTCGACACCATGCGCTTCTCGCCGGAAGTGGTCGAGGTCAAGCTGGGCGAGACGGTGCGGTTCACCGTCAGGAACGACGGCAAACAGATGCACGAGTTCGTGATCGGCACCAAGGCGGAAAACGACGAACACGCCGCCCTGATGGTCAAGTTCCCGACGATGGAGCACGACGAACCCTACATGGCGCACGTCGCGCCGGGCAAGACCGGCGAGATCGTCTGGACCTTCAACCGCGCCGGCGAATTCGACTTTGCCTGCCTGATCGCTGGCCACTACCAGGCTGGCATGGTGGGCAAGGTCAAGGTGGTTGGCACGGCCAAAGGCGATGGGCACTCCGGCCACAAGCATTGAGCGCCAGCCTGGGCCAACGCACGACGATTCTCCCGTTTCAACCCTACTGACCAAAGAAAGCACACCATGAAGATTCGAATCATCACCTCGATCGCTGCCGCCGCACTGACGCTCGCAGCGCCGCTGTACGCATTGGCGGGCGGCGACCACAAGCCGACGGCCGGCTCGGCTGCGGCGAACACCGAGCTGACCGACGCCGAAGTGCGCAAGATCGACAAGGCGGGAGGGAAGGTCACGCTCAAGCACGCCGACATCAAGAGCCTGGACATGCCGGCGATGACGATGGTTTTCGTCGTCAAGGACAGTGCGATGCTCGACAAGCTTCAATCCGGCGACAAGATCAGGTTCCGCGCGATCAACATCGGCGGGAAGTTCACCGTCACGCAGATCGAAGCGTCAAAGTAGCTCGGCCGTGCGCCGGCCAAGGTGACGCAATGCGCCTACTTCCTGCCGCTGTGGGTATCGATCCTGTACGTCCATGACGTGTTCGTTCTCGACGCCTCCCCGAACGTCAATGAGCCCTGTGACGCGCACGCGACCACCAACTCTAGCAAGTGAAATGCTAGCTGCTCTGCGTCCTCTGTATCGAAGCGTCCGGAGTCAAACCCGAAAATTCCTTGCGCGGCGCGAATTGATGGGTCGAGACTTGACGGTTCATGAATTGACGCAGCCCGAACACGCAAGTGTGCGTGGAGCATTTCCGCAGGCGGGTGCCGCTCCATCCGAGGTCGACATCGCGCAACAGGCCGCAGGCAGAGTGGGTATCGTTGCCGCCTGGATGGAGGACAAACCGCTCGGCCTGGGCTTTGTCAACTGGTCGGGCCCGCGCAGCGCGCAACTGGCGAGTCGCTGGCCGGGAACACCTGAAATCTACCGTTTGCGCGTCAGTCCTCGTTACCAGTCGCTTGGCATCGGGACGTTGCAGATTCGGCACCTGGAAGACTTGGCCGCCGCCAAAGGATATGTCCGCATTGGCTTGGGTGTGCATGCTGACAACAAGCGTGCGCATGCGCTCTACGTCCGCCTGGGTTACGCCCCCGATCCGGAACCGTTCGTCGACGAATACACGGTCGCCCTGGCGGACGGAGGAACCCGCACCGTCACCAAAGCCTCGATCTTTCTGGTGAAAGTGATCGGTGCCGGTTGCTCATGTACAAGGAATCGTTGATATGCCCACTCACGCCGAACATACCCGTCCTGAACCCGCGATGCCGCCACGCGTGGGCACGTTGAAGGCTGTGGTTTGCGGAATAACGGTCGGCAATGCGCTGCACCTTCGGCGCGCTGCGATCCGGCAGGATTGACGCGCGGCGCCGGGGCGATGGACATTCTTGCGCATACCTTGTGGGTAGGTGCCGGCCTGGCGCTGGTACGACGGCGCTGGCCGGTCAAGGCGCGCACCGTGGCACTCACGATCGGGCTGGCCGCGCTGCCCGACCTGATTCAATTGCGCCCATCGCGGCGTGGTGGCTGGCCGGCGATGGAACGCTTGCAACGCTGCGCGCGTACGCGCTCGCCGTGCCGAGCCATGAGCCAGACCTGCCGCCCATGATTGCGCTGTTACCCACCACGCGCACTGTGTCATGCACAGCGCGATCGTCGCGGGTGGAGCGACGTTGCTGTTGCGGGCCCTGCTGCGCTCATGGTGGCTGCCGCTGCTCGGCTGGTGGTCTCACACGCCAACATCGACTATCGGCTCGGCGTGCTGCGTTCGCTGATCGGTGCCGCGGAATTGCACCGCTGGCACCACAAGCGCGAATTCGAGGACGCGCAGGTGAACTTCGGCGAGTTCCTTTTGTTGTGGGATCGGCTGTTCGGCACGTTCCACGCTGGACACGAAACGGTCGGCGTCGATGATGTCGGTTTGCTCGATCACGGGTTCCCACAGACCTATTGGCAACAGCTGCGCTACCCGTTCATATCGTAGCAACCCGAACCGGGCATGCACCGCGCGTGCTGCACCCGACGATGCCGAGGCGATGACGCTTTCGGGGGCTGGAGTAGACGCGGTGCACATCGGTGCCCTGCGCGCTGGCCAGAACGCCATTCAATGAAGGGAATACAGGCGGGCCGACCCTTGGCCGGCTGCATCAAAGCAGATGCTCGGGGATCAGTACGCCGAGAATGCCGCGCCACAGGCGCAGCCAAGGCCCGGCTGCCGGCTCGACGTCATGGCGCACGATCGCGGCGCCCTCTTCAGTGCTCCAGACGAGGCGATCCGAGTCGCTCGCAGCATCCAGCTCGACCTTGAACGCGTGTTGCGCATCCGCTGCGGCGTCGAACAGCTCTGCCAGATCGACTGCAAGTTTGGCACTGTCTACCGCGATCCAGGATTCGGTGTTGTGCAGCCGCGAACGCGGGTCCTGGTTCAACGAGCCGACGATGGCGCGCCTTCGATCCTGCACGACCATCTTGGCGTGCAGGCTGGACGGCGAGGCCTCGCCCCAACGATGCGAAAGACGGTGCCGGACGCCGGGGATCGGCCGCACCTCGTACAGCTCGACACCGCCGCGCAGCAATCCGGCGCGGTGCCGCGCATAACCCGCGTGCGCGGCAGGCGAGTCGGTGGACGCCAGCGAGTTCGTCAGGACCGCCACGCGCACGCCGCGCGCGCGCATCTCGCTCAAGTGACGGCGCCCGGCTTCGCTCGGGATGAAGTACGGCGACACGATCAACAATTCGCTGTGCGTGCGCGTGCCGCCCGGGCGATCCTCGATCCAGCCATGCTCGATGCCGGAGGCCAGTGGGCGTTTGTCCTGGTCGGGCGGGTCGTAGATCAATTGCGCATTCGCCCAGGACAGCGAGACCGCTCCGGCGCGCAAGGCGGCCTGCAAACCTTGCTCCGACAGCCACACGCAAGGCGCGACGCCTTCGCACGCCGCCGCGCGCTCGCGCAGGCGCTGCAGCATCGATGCAGCATCGACATCCTCGGACGCAAGGATGATCGCCTGCGCCGGAACCGCAGCTGCACTGTTCCAGTACGCGTCGAAGGCGTGCGACAACTGATTCACGATTGGGCCCGCGACCAACAGGTCGACGTCGGCGAAGTTGGCGGATTGATGCACGTCGAAGTATTCGTCGCCGAGGTTGCGGCTGCCGACGATGGCAGCGGCGTTGTCCGTCACCCAGAGCTTGTTGTGCATGCGCCGATTCAAGCGCTCGCTGTCGAAGACGTACTCCGCCAGTCTGCCCAGGTTCGCCGTGCCACCGAAAAAGAACGGGTTGAACAGGCGCACCTGGATGCTCGGATGAAGGGCCGTCGCGCGCTGTGCGAACCGGCGCGAGGGCGCGTAGATGTCGTCGAGCAGAACGCGCACGCGCACGCCGCGCTGCGCCGCGGCCAGGAGGCGCAGCAGCAGCAAGTCGGTGCTCAGGTCATCGTCGGCGCTGTAGTACTGAAGGTCGAGCGAGCGTTCGGCAGCGTCAGCCAATCCAGCGCGCGCCGCGAAAGCCGAGTGCCCGGTAGCCAGGACCTGAAAACCGGACAGGCCCGGATGTTCGGCGGCCTGCGCTGCGAATACGCGGCCGAGGGTCGTGGGCTCGGCGTCGGCGATCGCATGCGACGGCACGCGAGGTATGTCTGGCTGCAATGAGGAGCAGCCGCCCGCCGACAGCGCCAGCACGAACAGTGCCGCAACGGCGATCTCTCGATTCACCGTCGCCCGCCAAGCGTACGCAACTCTCCGTTCAAAGCCTCGGGACTCGGCGAAAGATCGAACTCCACGGAGCCGCAATCGCTGGCAAGCGCTGCAGCGTTGCCCAGCAAAAGATGCCTCTTCATCGGGTGGTCCTTATGGTGCTGTCAGGGGCGCGCCAAGCGCGGGCATCGAGTTCAGCGCGCTCTCAGAGCTGGGCTCGTTTCGCCAGTTCATGGTGGCCCTCGGCCATGCCCTCATAACCTGCTGCGATGCCTTCCTGTTCACGAACGATGGCATTGCAATGGGCCACCATGCTGGCGCCAGCCCGTCCACCCAAGACCGGCGCTTTGTAGCACCTGACCATATTGCGATGTTCGCTGGCAATCGTGCGGGCCGCAATGGCTTCCTGGTTGTAGTAGGCCGCCAGCGCCTTGTGATCGGAACGAGCGCGCGCGGCGTCGATCCTTTGCAGCAATTCCGAGTCGAGTGCGTGCGGTGGTCCGACGGGGTTGGCACGTCCACTCGCAACACAGTCGCGGGCAATCGCGGCAGGCGCGGCGAAGGCGAGCAGTGCCGCACAAGCGGCAGAAACGACTACAGCCAACGGATACCAATTCCTGGACCTCTTCAGCGATTCCTGGGGCGCACGCCGCAGGGCGCCTGGCGTCATGAAGTTCATGACGCGCAGTATAGAAATCGAACCCCGACACGACGCTGACCGTCACATTACAAATCGGCAAGCCTTTGGGGTGCTGCCATGAGCGAGCCACGTCGACGTGGCTCGCCTGTCATGCCTGTGGCCCTGCAGTAACTGCTTCAGAACCGGTGCGACAGACCGAATTCGTAGCCTGTCGACGTCTCCCCACCCAGCATGCCCGCTGGCGTGGTGTTGCTCACCGACGAACGGGCCGCAGCGTCGTTCGTGATGCGGCCCAGCGTCGCATAGAGCGCCGTGCGCGCCGACAGGTTGTTGACGTAGCCGACGGACATCAATTTACTGTCGTCTGCCTCGGCGAAGCCGGAGCCGGCAGGCCCGCCCGAGCGGTTGTTCACGGCATAGGCAGCGCGCAACTCGCTTGTGCCCATCGGAACGGTCACGCCAAACATGGCCATCTTCTGCGCGCGCGGGCTCCACTTCTTGACGTCGTACAGGAAGTTCAGCTTGGCGAAACCGACGGTGTAGAGCGCCTTGACGTTGTACTGGTCGAAGTCTGCTGCATTCGCGGCGGTCTCCGTCTTGCCGTAGCCGGCCGCAACATCGATCGGGCCGGCGCCGTAGCCGAACCGGGCCCCACGGTACTTGTTGCCGGCAACACCTTCTCCGGCGGCGACCATCGCCGAACCGTAGATGCCTCCCATGTTGCCCGGTAAGAAGTAGCCGATCGAGTTGTCGTTGCGCAGCACAGTGGTCGCACCGCTTCCGAGAGCTGCCTGCGGCGCGTAGGTGAAGTTGCCGATCGAACCCACGCCGACCAGGCCGAACGGCACGTTGAACGTGTTCACGGCTGTGGGGTTGTAGTCGCGGCCCAGGCGAATCTCGCCCAACCGGCCGACCAGACTGACGGTTGAGCGTCGTCCGAAGAACTTGGCGTCGGTCGTGCCCGTGTCGGGGCTGATGCCGGCCTCCAGATGGAAGGCAGCGCTGAAGCCACCACCCAGATCCTCGGTGCCGCGAAAGCCCAGGCGGCCGGTGGACAGACCACCGGACGCAAGCTGCTTTTGCGACCCGGCGCTGCCATTCTTCACGCCTCGGGCCGAGGCATCGACGACACCGAACAGCGTCACCGACGATTGCGCCGCGGCGCTACCCGCGGCAAGCATCGCGACTGAAAGTACGAGCAGGGATTTTTTCATTGCAACGATCTCCATGGTTGAGGGGGCTTGACATGCCTCGAGGTTGTTCAACGCGTTCGATGCCGGTCCGCTGAAGGCGGACCGACGACCCACGCGAGTGAACCGAGGTCACAGCAAAGCCTAGGCAGTGCGCGCCGCGGGCGCACCCCCTCATGCGGGAACCTCGAGCCCCGCGCATGCGCGGACTACGCCAAATCGCGGCATCGCGTCTGTCGACGGCCACAACGTCGAACACGCCGGTCGATGCGGTGCTTCTGAAGTAGGAAGCGGACCTGCCCGCGCAACTGCACCCACATGACAGAACCGTCATGCGGTCGCAAGGCTGCCGTCAGCAACTGGTTTCTATTCTTGATGCCTACGAATGAGGTCGGACCACAAGAACCTTTTCCTTGCGCATGGCCGGGTACGTACCGCCAACACAACACGATCGGAGACATCGATGCGACGGCAGAACATTCTCTTGCTTGCCCAGGCACGGCACGACCCGACAGCGAGGTGCGAGGTGGGGCGCAGGTACCTGCTGGGTATCGATGGATTTGCGCAGCATGTTGCGACGGGCATCGAGTACCTCACTCACTGCAGCGTGAACGAAACGCCGCAAGCCGCAACCATCATCAGCGAATGCTTGGCGCTGGACGCCATCGTCACACTAAGGCAGGAGGCTGCGCTCCATCGAGCCGCGAACGCGGGCAGCGCGGTCGCCCAGTTCAAATTCGCGGTGTGGCAGTGGCTGCGTCACGGGCAACCCGAGGCTTGCGCGCGCTTGCTCAACGCGGCAGCCACCGCTGGACACGACGGCGCTCGCCGAGCGAGAGCCGCGCTGGGCAGCAGGCCTGCCGACGAGGGACTGCTGGAATTCGCCCGGGTCGTATCCTCGATCGAGGGTGTTCAAATGGAAAGCATCGCCACTCTCGCCGCAGCGAGTGCGGCACAAGAACGCGACCTTTGCCGCCTGGCTCAGTGCCTGCGTGTTGCCTTGGCGGTGGCGCCGCGTTTGAGCGTTTCGCTGGCCACTTTGGTGGTCGAGGCCGTACGCCTCGCGGAGCAGGCAGGGCAAGGCCCGTCGGGGCTTGACGTCAAACAGGTGGAAGCGTCCCTGGATATGGTGGCTCACGAGGGTAACCGCGCCGCTGACTATCTGCTCGGGCGGGCCCTTTGCGGCATTGCCTGCGGTTCGCTGCAACCGGCAGCCCTGGTCTCGAGCGGCAATTTGCGCAAGGGGGCTGCGCTCTTGCTGCGCGCGGCGGACGCCGGGTGCGATGAAGCGTGGATGCACCTCTACAGGGTCCACGCCGATCATCGATGCAGTGTCGCCAATCCGCAGATGGCGCGATTCTTCCTCGAGAAGGCAGCGACGCGGGGCCATGCCGAGGCACAGCGAAGGCTTGGCGCACTCATCCTGCGTTCGGCGTCGAGCCTGAAAGACTCCGAAACCGGCATCCACTGGCTGCACGAGGCAGGCAAGCAGGGCGATACCTTGGCCACGCGCCTTCTGAAATCACTGGTGCTCCCCTTGGCTGGCGCTGACGACGAGGCTGACCATGCCATCGAAACCGTAAGGCGAGCCGACCCGTGGCTCGCGCTACGGCTTCGAACGTCACGTGACTTCGGCCTGACGAAACTGGAAGCCCTGTGCGCCGATCCGGCCGATGGCCGGCGACCTTGGGGGCTCGTTGTCGGCAAGAATCGGTTCATTGCGCAGTGCAAGCTGTCTGCTCCGCGTGCCGTGCCCGCCGTGTCGCCGGCGGCTCTGGACAATCTGCACCACGCCGCGCTGTTCTTCGAATCGGCGCAGCGCGACGGCAACCTGTTCGAAGGCGACTGGCGGCGCCGTTCGATGCACCAGCGAAGGCTGTTTGCCCGATATGGTCTCGACGAAGAAATGTTCTTCGCCAGAGTAAGCTCAACCACGCTGGACGCGCTACGCCAAGGCACGAAGTGGGCCCTGAGGGCCAAGCAATCACTTCACTTGGCTCTTTCTGCGTAGCGCGACGCGCTGAGCCTCCACGACCTCGCCATGCTGAAACTCCGTTGATCACCGACTCATGCGCATCCTGGTCGTCGAGGATCAGAAGAAACTCGCCCAGTACCTGAAACGAGGGCTGACCGAGCGCGGCTACGTGGTGGACATCGCGTTGGACGGCATTGACGGCCAACACCTGGCGATCGAGGGGGATTACGACCTGGTGGTGCTCGATGCGATGCTGCCCGGCATCGATGGATTCGACCTGCTGAGAACCTTGAGGAAACACAAACGAACGCCAGTGATCATGCTCACTGCCCGGGACGGGGTACAGGACCGGGTTCGTGGCCTCGAGGCGGGCGCCGACGACTATCTGATCAAACCATTCGCGTTCTCGGAACTGCTCGCCCGCATTCATGCAGTGACGAGGCGCGGCAGTGCGAAAGAGTTCAACGCGGCCGTGCTCGCACTTGGCGATCTGGAACTCGATCCGGTCCGGCGCCGGGCGCACCGTGCGGGGCATCGACTGGAACTGACGGCACAAGAATTCACATTGCTGTTGCTGCTGATGCAGCACGCCGGCGAAGTGCTCTCGCGCACCGAGTTGACCGAACAAGTCTGGGACATGAATTTCGACAGCGACTCGAACGTTGTAGAAGTCGCCGTCCGACGCCTCAGGGCCAAGCTGGACGATCCATTCCCCGAGAAGCTGCTCCACACAATGCGTGGGATGGGCTACGTGCTCGAGCGCCGAGCGCCGAGTGGAGACCCGTCAGCGTGAGGTTCGACTCGAAGTCGATCACCGTCCGCTTGACCCTGGGGCTGGGATTGATCGCGCTCTTCGTCTTCGTCGCCGCCGGCGTACTGTTACAACGCGCTTTTGCGCGTGACCTTGCCGAAACCGACCGACAGGAACTGCGGGGCAAGCTGAGTATCGTCCAGCACTTCATCGGTGAGTTCGCTCCGGTGCGCGACATCCAGGGCCTGAAGCATCACTTGGACGACCTGCGCATCGGCCACAGCCGATTGACGGTCCGTATCCTCGACTTCAGCGGCAGCGATATCTATCGCGGTACGGGTCTGCCTGTCGACGAGGCGTTCGACGCGAACGGTTTCGGCCATGCGCAGGGCGCAAACGGCGCGTCGTTCGACACCGTCCAGGCGGTGCTGGGTACCGACTCGCCGTGGCCCGGTGGACGCGTCGTGCTCGGTCTCGACAGCCGTCCGCGCGACGAGATGCTGGCACGTCACCGCAACAGTTTGATCGGCGTGTGCGTCTTGGGAATCGTCCTCGCTGCGGGACTGAGCTTCATCGCCGCCTGGCGCGGCCTTGCCCCGGTCAAGCGCCTTTCCCTACAGGCGAGAAGCATCACGGCGCACTCTCTCAGCGTGAGGTTGGTCGATGGTCAAGATGCCACGGAACTCGAAGGCCTGATTGAAGCCTTCAACGCGGTGCTCGATCGACTCGAAACAGCCTATCGGCAGGTCGAAGCATTCAGTGCCAACGTCGCCCATGAGCTGCGCACGCCACTGGCGAGCCTTGTCAGTGGCAGCCAGGTGATGCTGTCCGGCGTTCGCACCGCAAGCGAACTCAAGGAAGCGATCGCCTCGAACCTGGAAGACCTTCAGCAGATGAGCCAACTCGTCAACGACATGCTCTTCCTGGCGCGCGCTGACCAAGGTGACCGGGCCCAAGGACTGGAACGGACCGATCTCGCGGCAGAAGCAGATCGAACGCTGAAATACTGCGAGCCACTGCTCGAACACGGAGGGCTGACCGCAACGCGGGTGGGCGCAGCTTCAATCGACTGCAATCCGGCTCTCCTGCGACGCGCCCTGGTGAATCTGCTGGTCAACGCGATCCGACACACGTACCGTGGGCAACACATCGAGGTCGCCATTGAAGTCCTTCCCGCAGGCGCAAGGTTGTCGGTCAAGAACCCGGGCCTGCCGATTCCGGAGCGAATCAAGGCACACATGTTCGACCGCTTCTTCCGCGCCGACGACGCCCGAGCGCGCACCGGCGAGAGCCACGGTTTGGGCCTCACGATCGTTGCGGCCATCGCACGCATGCACGGTGGCAGCGTATTCGCCGAATATGGCGGCGGCGCAAACTGCGTCGGGTTCGTGATTCCCGGAGTTGCGCCGGGCCCCACTGCGGCAGCACCGGCGAGAAACAACGCCGTCGCTTGATGCACCTCAACCGATGGGAGAAGTTGGCGCTTAAGCTGTCTTGCATTGTTGGTTGCAGGATGAGATGGGCTCGCACCGCATCATGAAGGGCATTCGACGCGCATTGGCGAGAAGTGCATGGACGGCGTTCCTTGTGTTGTTCGCTGCCCGGGCCATCGCGTGCACGCCCCTCTGCGATTTGACCGACGAACATCGGGCGCCATCGAGCGCGTCGCCCGCGACCGCCACCCACGCCCCTTCGCCGCATGGAGCACACGACGCGCTAAAGGATCAGCAAGCATCGCCAGCCGACCTGCCTTCGCACAATGCAGACGACCAAGTCTGCGAAGAACCGGCCTACATATCGACGCAGTCCGTTTCAGCCTCGACCTTCCAGGTCGATGCGATTCCCTCGTCGCATGCGCCGGCACTCGATTGGAAGCTCGCCCGCGTGGCGACGAATGCTTTCCTGCCGCGCTTGGCGCACCCGCCACCGCCGCGCTCGCCGCTGGACATTTCGCCACGCCTGCGCATTTGACACGCTGTTGCGTGTCGGGAGCGTGCACGGCCCGCTGACCCCAAGGCGGGCTTGCCGGCCGTGAGCACCGCGCTCCCGAAAAGAGTCTTCCCCCAACGGGGCCGGCGACGGCCCTCGATTGACCCAAGGGACCACATCATGAAGAATCGTCGAACCATTACGCTGGGGCTGCTCGGTGCCGCACTGGTTTCGCTACCCGGCTGCATGAGCAAGCCGCTTCGGCCCGTCAACGCCGACGGTACGTATTGCTACAGCATCGGCAGGCGGCCGCGCAACAAGCTGACTTGCACGCCTGAGCCGGTGCCGCCACTGAGTGCCGAGGCAGACGCCAAGCGTTTCGATCCCAGCGCTGACGCCCTGACCTTGTTTGTGGTGCGCAAGCGTTGGCACGACACGAGGCAACAGGCGGTCGTTTCGCTCGACGCGCGCACCCGCGTCACGACCATCCCGGAATCGATCATGCGCATTCGCCTCAAGCCCGGCGAGCACCGCCTGACCGTCGAATGGGACGGACGCTCAGCCGAGCAGGTGGTCTCCGGTGCGGCGGGCGAAGTTCGATTCGTCGAACTCGTGGGCCGGTTCTGGACCTGGG
>JANOLA010000657.1:0-2478 GCA_031419535.1 Burkholderiales bacterium
GCGTAGCGTGGCTAGCAGTGTCGCGTGCCAGCGTCCGAGCAAGGGCAGGCGGCCCGGGGTACGTTCTCCGGCCCACGCTCGCCGACAGCAAGAGAAGCAAACATGAGTGAACGCATTCAAGCCCGCTACTGGCTGGAAACAAGCGACGACCCGCAACAAGCCGCCGAGGTGATCGCCGGAGAACAGTCGAGCGGCACCTTCCTCGCGCTCGCCAACGAAACGCCGGAACTCAAAGCCCGCGCAGGTGCACGCATCGAACACTTGCAAGTGCTCGACACCACCACGCAACCCAGCCTGCCCGGCCACTACAAAGCAGGCAGTGTCTTCACACGCTGCGAGCTGGAACTGTCGTGGCCGATCGAGAACCTCGGCCCCTCGCTCCCCAACCTGCTCGCCACGATCGCCGGCAATTTGTTCGAGCTGCGCCAGGTGTCGGGCCTGCGCATCACCGGGCTCACACTGCCGCCGAGTTTCGCCGCCGCCTACCCCGGCCCGGCGTTCGGCATCGCGGGCACGCGCAGGCTGGCCGGCGTCGCGCGAGGCCCGCTGATCGGCACGATCATCAAACCCAGCGTCGGGCTCAGTCCCGAACAGACGGCCGCTGAGGTGAAAAAGCTCGTCGACGGTGGCATCGACTTCATCAAGGACGACGAGCTCCAGGCCGATGGCCCGCACTGCCCGTTCGATGAGCGCGTGCGCGCCGTGATGCGTGTCGTCAACGACGGCGCGCAGCGTCATGGCAAGAAGGCGATGGTCGCGTTCAACCTCACCGGTGAGCTCGACGAGATGAAACGCCGCCACGACCTCGTGCTCAGAGAAGGCGGCAGTTGCGTGATGGCCAGCCTGAACAGCATCGGCCTGGTGGGCCTGCGCGAGCTGCGCCGCCACAGCGCGCTGCCGATCCACGCGCACCGCAACGGCTGGGGCACCCTGAGCCGCAGCCCTGTGCTTGGTTGGGACTACGCGCCGTGGCAACAGATCTGGCGCCTCGCCGGTGCCGACCATCTGCATGTGAACGGCCTGGCGAACAAGTTCAGCGAAGACGATGCGAGCGTGATCGCATCGGCGCGCGCCGTGCTCGCACCGCTCTGGCCCGACTCACCGATGAGCGCGATGCCGGTGTTCAGCTCGGGCCAGACCGGGCTCGTCGCCGCAGCCACCTACGCGGCGCTGCGCAGCACCGACCTGATCTTCGCCGCTGGCGGTGGCATCTTCGGCCACCCGGGCGGCGTGGGCGCGGGCGTGACCGCCCTGCGCCAGGCGTGGGACGCGGCAGTGGTCGGCGTGCCACTGGCCGAGCATGCGCGCCACCACGGCGAACTGCGCGACGCGCTGGGCTTCTGGTGAGCAGCGCGCCAACACCCGGGCCTGACCGCGACGGTGCTGCGCCTGACCGCGCCGGTGCTGCGCCCAATCGCGTCCACGCTTCGCCGAAGAGCGCCACCGCAAGCTCACGCGAAGGCGCCGATGCGTGGCCCGAAGGCCCGCTGCTCGCCTACGTCGGCGACGACTTTACCGGCTCCACCGACGTGATGGAGGCCTTTACCGCCGCCGGCGTTCCCACCATCCTGTTCCTCGCGCCACCGAGCCAAGCGTGGCTCGGGCGCTTCGCCGGCCAGCGCTGCATCGGCCTGGCGAGCACCGCGCGCGGCCAAACCCCGTTGTGGATGGACACGCATCTGCCCGCGATGTTCGCCCGCATGAAAGCCTTCGGCGCGCCGATCCTGCAGTACAAAGTGTGCTCGACCTTCGACTCGTCGCCCGACATCGGTTCGATCGGCCGCGCACTCGACATCGGCACCGCCATGATGCCGGGCCGCTGGTCGCCGATGATCGTGGGCGCGCCGCGCCTGAAGCGCTACCAGGCGTTCGGCAACCTGTTCGCGATCGCCGACGGCCAGGGCCATCGCCTCGACCGGCACCCGACGATGAGCGTGCACCCGGTGACGCCGATGCACGAAGCCGACCTGCGCCGCCACCTCGCGCGGCAGACGCAGCGCCGCATCGAGCTGATCGACCTGACGCATTTGCACAGTGGACTCGGCGCCGCGCGGCGCGACGCGCTCGCCGGTGCCGACAAACCCGTCGTGCTGCTCGACGTGATCGACGAAGCGACGCTCGCCGAAGCCGGCCGGCTCGTCTGGCAGGGGCGCGGCGCGGGCCTGTTCAGCGCGTCGTCGTCGGGTCTGCAATACGCGCTCGCCGCGCATTGGCGTGCCTGCGGCCTGTTGCCTCAGGTGCCGTCACTGCCGACCGCGAGCGCGGTGGATGCCGTGGCGGTGATCAGCGGCAGCTGCTCGCCGGTGACCGCCGCGCAGATCGCCTGGGCTCGCGCCCAAGGCTTCGCGATGCTGCGCATGGAGGTCGCGCGCGTGTTCGATGCCACCACCGCAGCCGTCGAGATCGAGCGCCTGGTCAGCACTGCGGCGAACGCGCTGCGCGAAGGCCGCAGCCCGGTCGTTTACTCCGCCGAAGGCC
>JANOLA010000658.1:0-3490 GCA_031419535.1 Burkholderiales bacterium
GCTCGAGCGCCGCGGCAATCTGCCCGTGGCGCAGCGCGCGCTGGGTCTT
This sequence comes from Burkholderiales bacterium, assembly GCA_031419535.1. Taxonomy (GTDB): domain Bacteria; phylum Pseudomonadota; class Gammaproteobacteria; order Burkholderiales; family Burkholderiaceae_C; genus JAEMQF01. The sequence continues at coordinate 50 of JANOLA010000658.1, forward strand.
GGGCCTGGTGGTGTTGGCTGTGTCTCGCACCACGGGGTGCTTGAAGGCGTAGGTGGCACTCGGCCCCTCACCGCGCCGAATCAGCAAGTCAGCCCCTTCCAGATCGGCCAGCGACTTGTCCAGCTGTATCGCGGCGGTGGTCTGCAACACCGCCGACAGCAGGCTGCGCGAGAACTCGCGGCCGATCGCGGCGCCGGCTTGCGCCACATCCTTGGCTTCACTCAGCCGGTCCAGCCGCGCCATCAGCGAATCCTGCAAGGTCGAAGGAATCGCCAAGTCCGGCAGCGGACCGGTGAGGCGATACCCCGCATCCGAGAGTTCGAGCAGCCCCGACTGCAGCACCGTCTTCGTCAGCTCTTCAACGAACAGCGGCACGCCATCGGTCTTGCGGATGATCTGTGCCTGCACCTCCTGCGGCAGTTGCTGCCCGAGCGTGACCGCGTCGATCAAGGCAGCGCATTGGCGTTGCCCCAGGCGGTTCAACGTGAGGTGCGTCAGGTGCGCCGGCTTGCCCAGTTCCGGCATCGCCTCGGGCCGACACGTCACGAGGGTGAGGAATCGCGCGTCGCGAAGTCGATCGACGAGCTTGGCGATCAGCTCCTGCGTCGTCGGGTCGATCCAGTGCGCGTCTTCGACCCAGAGCAGCACGGGTTGTTGGCGCGCCACGCCGGCGATCAACTCGACCAGCGCTTGCAGCGTGCGCGCCTTTTCCTGTTGCGGCAGGGGCGCGGGTTCAGTGGTCAAACCGTCGTCGGGCAGGCCCATCAGGCGCAGCAGGGCACCCATGCCTTCGGGCGCCAAGGCCGCAGCCATGGCGGCAACCTTCTGGCGCTGTTGCGACGCAGTGTCCGAACCGGTGATTGCCGCGGCGAGCTTGAGCTGCTGCACCACCGGGTAGAGCGCGCTGCCGCTGAAGTAGGGCGAACACTGAAGCACGACGGTGGCATGCGGCTCGCCCGCGAGCCGCTCGCGCAGGGCCTGGCCGATGCGCGACTTGCCGATTCCCGCTTCGCCGGAAAGCACGACAACCTGAGCTTCGCCATCGCGCGCCAGGGCCCAGCGGTCGAGCAACAGCGCGACTTCGCTGTCGCGCCCGATCAGAACGCTGGGCGCATGGTCATGCTGGGCCTCGAAGCGGCTCGCCGACGCGCGCTCGCCCGTCACGCGCCAGGCGTGCACCGGAGCAGCGAAGCCTTTCACAGCGAGTGGGCCCAGCGGGTGCAATTCGAACGACGCCTCCAGGAGCTGCCGGGTCGTCTGCGACAAGACGATTTCGCCGGGTGCCGCCAGCGCCTGCAGGCGCGCCGCCAGATTCGGCGTTTCACCGCTGGCGCTGTGTTCTGCGGCCGGGGTTCCCTGGCCGATTTCGCCGATCACGACCAGGCCGGTGGCGATGCCGATGCGTGTCTGCATGGCTTGCACGCCTGAAGCTTTCAGCGCCGCAACAGCCGGCAGCACCGCCAGCGCGGCACGCACCGCGCGGCCGGCGTCGTCTTCATGTGCGCGTGGATAGCCGAAGTACACCAGTACGCCGTCGCCGAGGAGTTGTGCCACGTGGCCGGCGTAGGGTGCGACAGCAGCGCCGACGATCGAGTGGAAGCCGCGCAGCACAGCGCGCATCTCTTCGGGGTCGAGCCGGTTTGCCAGCGCGGTGGAACCGACCAGGTCGCAAAACATCACGGTGAGTTGGCGGCGCTGGGCGTCTTGGGGTGCTGCCGCGGCGGGTGCCGCGACGTCTGTCAACGGCTCCTTTCTTGACGCAGACTCATTGAGGGCAGTGCCACATCCGCCACAGAACTTGCTGTTCGGTGGATTCGCGTGGTTGCACGCCGGGCAGGCCATGAGAAGGGGCGAGCCGCACTCTGAGCAAAATCGATTGCCTTGCGGATTGGGCGCGGCACAGCTGGAACACTTCACGGCTCATCTCCAGGCAAGATGACGCTGAGCAGTATCGGGCGACTGACATCGACTGTCGATGGCCCGCAGTGCCTCGTCCCGCGGCGCGTTGACCTTGACTTGGGAGCCGCGGCCGAGCCCAACGCCCATGCGCAAAAATCGTCCGACTGCCGCCGGTTTTACTCCCCTGCGTGCTTGAAAATGGCAGGCTACCGGAACGACCAATGAATCGCGAACAGATCCTGCAAGCATTGGCTCACTGCAAACCGACCCTGGCGTCGCGCTTCGGTGTGAAGGGGATCGCGTTATTCGGCTCGACGGCCCGCGATACCGCGCGCGCGGACAGCGACATCGACGTCTTGATCTCGTTCAACGGCCCGGCCACCTCGGAGCGCTACTTCGGAGTCCAGTTCTTTCTCGAGGACTTGCTGGGCCGGCCCGTGGACCTGGTCACCGAGAAGGCGCTGCGCCCGGAACTTCGGCCGTTCATCGAACGCGAAGCCATTCATGTCTGACGCCACGCCGCGCGAGTGGTGGTTTTACATCGACGACATGATCGCTTTCGGCGAAAAGGTGATCGCTTACACGCACGGGTTCGACCAGGAGCGCTTTGTCGCCAGCGGCCTCACATACGACGCAACCCTGCGCAATCTCGAGCTGATCGGCGAAGCCGCCACGCACGTGCCCGACGATGTCCGTGCGTTGCACCCGCAAGTGCCGTGGCGCTTGGTGATTGCGACTCGGAATCGGCTCATCCATGGCTACCTGGGAATCGACAACGATACCTTGTGGAGCATCGTGGTCTCGGATGTGCCGCATCTGCTCGCAAGCCTGCGGACTCTGAAGAACACCGGCACCCCAAGCTGATTGAGTACGAGCCAGGCAATCTGGCCGTTGCGGCCGTTATGCAATCGCCCAGTCATCGAGGAGCGACTTCGCGCGCTGAAGATCGGGGGTGTTGAAGCCTTCCGTGAACCACGCGTAGACGCCACCGAGCAGTTCTCGGGCTTCATTGCGCTTGCCTTGCTCGTGCCACAAAGTGGCGAGGCTCGTCGCGGCGCGCAGTTCGAAGGATTTGGCGCCTTGTTCGCGGGCGACCTGGATGGCACTTTCAAAACAAGTTTCGGCAGAGCCTGGATCAGGCGTCGCACACTCAAGCATCAGCGCTCCCTGGACGCGAAGGAATTCGGCCCGGTGCATGGCGGCCTTTGCCGAAAGCAATGTCGCGAGCAAGACTTTCGCCAGGTCGATATCGCCGCTGGCCATGCAGCGATCGATCAAGATGCTGCGCATCAACAGCTTGAGCATCTCGCTCGATTTGGCCTGGGCCACGTGTTCGTCAAGTTCTCGAAGTCGAACGCCTGAGAAAGCCGCTGGCTGGGCCAATTCGGCAAGAACGATGGCCGGTTGGGCCAACGCCTGAAACCCGTACTTGGTTGCGCTGTTGACAAACTCGGCTCCACATCGGGCTGCCGTGGCGAAGTCCCCAAGCCGATAGTGGACCCAGCCCGCAATGCCCAGCAGGATGTTTGTCATCGGGTGTTG
>JANOLA010000659.1:0-16268 GCA_031419535.1 Burkholderiales bacterium
CCGCGCTCCGTCATCGCGAACACGCCGATCTCGTTGATCGCGCCGAAGCGGTTTTTGATCGCGCGCACCAGCCGAAAGCTGCTGTGCGTGTCGCCTTCGAAATAGAGCACGGTGTCGACGATGTGCTCCAGCACGCGCGGCCCGGCCAGCGTGCCATCTTTCGTGACATGACCGACGAGCACGATCGCCACGCCGCTGCTCTTGGCCAGGCGCGTGAGTTGCGCCGCGCACTCGCGCACCTGCGCCACCGAACCCGGCGCCGACGTGAGCAGCTCGCTGTAGACGGTTTGGATGCTGTCGATCACGCACACGCCGGGCTGCTCGGCGGCAATCGTCGCGCTGATCTTTTCGAGCTGGATCTCGGCGATCACGCGCACCTGCGAGGCTTCGAGTCCCAGGCGGCGCGAGCGCAGCGCCACTTGCGCGCCCGACTCCTCGCCCGTCACGTACAGCGTGCGCTGGGTGCGCGACAGCGCATCGAGCGCCTGCAGCAACAGCGTGGACTTGCCGATGCCCGGGTCGCCGCCGATCAGTACCACGCCGCCGGCGACGATGCCGCCGCCGAGCACGCGGTCGAGTTCATCGATACCGGTGGGTTCGCGCTCGACTTCGGTGGCCTCGATTTCCGACAGCGTCGCCACCGGCTGTGCCGCGCTCAGCGCCTGGTAGCGGTGTTTGCCCGGCGCCTGCGCCACCCCTTCGACCAGCGTATTCCAGGCGTCGCAACTCGGGCACTTGCCCAGCCACTTCGGGCTGGTGCCGCCGCATTCATTGCAGGTGTAGAGCGATTTGGCTTTGTTCACCCCGGGACTGTAGCGGGCGTCGCGGCCCCTTTGGGCGCCAGGCCGCGTGGCGCGCCAATGCACCGGGCCGCGTGGCGGCAGTGCGCGGAGTCACTCCTGCACTTTGCCGCGCCCGGCCTTGACGCTGCTGCGCACCGCCTTGCCTTCCAGGCGTCGCTCGCGCGACGCGCGCGTCGGCTTGGTCGCGCGCCGCGCGCGCGGCACATGGGCCGCCGCCTCGATCAGCTCTTGCAAGCGCTCCAACGCAGCGCCGCGGTTCTTCTCCTGGCTGCGATGTTGCTGGGCCTTGATGATCACGACACCTTCGTTCGAGATTCGCGAGTCGGCCAGCGCCAACAGCCGTGCTTTCAGCTCTTCGGGCAACGAAGAGGCCTGCACGTCGAAGCGCAGATGCACCGCACTCGACACCTTGTTGACGTTTTGCCCGCCGGCGCCCTGAGCGCGGATGGCGCTGATGTCGACTTCGGCGGGATCGAGGACGAACGGGATGCGCACGGCTTTAGCCTTGCAAGGCGCGCAGCGCCTGCGGCAGCGAATTCGCTGCGGGCAGCCAGTGGTCGATGGCCGCACCCAGCGTCACGCACAGCAGCGCGATCGCCAACATCGGCATGGCAGAGCGTGCGGCCGCGTGCGGCAGCCAGCCCTCGCGCCGCGCGCGAAATGCCAGCGCTCCCCCGGCCGCTGCAAACGCGATTTCTACCGCAACGCCGAGCAAGATCTCCACGCCGAACAGACCGAAAACCAGGACCCCCAGGCCACTGGCGATCATCACGGCGACGCCGATGACGATCGCCAGGGGGACGAGGATCACGATCCCTTCGTCCGCTGAACCTGCGGCTTCGATCACGCCGCCTGCGACGTCGCCGCCGCCACTGCCCACGTCGCCCGCCGCGCCCGCGTCGAACGACGCACTCGCGCCGCCGCCGCCGAAGTCACCTCCGCCGCCTGAGCTCACAGGTGCGTTGCCGGCTTCGCCCGGTGCAGGCGAAGAGCCGATCCCGGGCAGATCGAGGCCATCGAGGGACACGTCGCCCTCATCGCGTGACAACAGCCAGCCGCACCACAGCCGCAACAAGATGAGATAGACGAGGTAGGTGGCCGCCAGCGCCAAGGCCCAGCGCAAGGACAGGCGCTCAACGCCAGCGTGCATCAGGCCGGTAGACAGTGCCCAACTGCAAAGGAAACAAACACTGCCCAGGAGAAATGCGTGGAGTTTGAGCCAGCGACGTCGCATCAAGTCGGCGCGAACCGCATGTTCGAAGCCTGCAAGACGGCGAACCCCCATGCTCACAGCACGCGCACCGGCACCCGAGGCGCGAGTGCGCACATCAGTTCGTAGCCCAGCGTTCCCGCCGCGTGCGCGACCTCGTCGATCGCCAATTCACGCCCGCCCGGGCCCTGGCCCCACAGCGTGACTTCGCTGCCGACCTGCGCGCCGGGCGCCGGGTCGAGATCCACCGTCACCATGTCCATCGAAACCCGCCCGACGGTTCCGCTGCGCACGCCGTCCACCAGCACCGGCGTGCCGGTGGGCGCAACGCGCGGGTAGCCGTCGGCGTAGCCGCAGGCGGCCACACCGATGCGCATCGGCGCTTTCGCGGTGAAGCTGCTGCCGTAGCCGACGCTGTCGCCCGCCTGCAGCTCACGGATGGCGATCAGCTTTGCGCGCAGCGTCATCGTCGCTCGCAAGCCCCACTGCGCGCTGCTGTGCATGGGGTGGTCGGGCGACGCGCCGTAGAGCATGATGCCCGGGCGCACCCAGTCGCCGCGCACCTGCGCCGAAGCGGCGGCGCAACGCAGCGTCGCGGCGCTGTTGCACAGCGAGCGCTCGCCCGGCAGGTCGTGGGTGATTTCATCGAACACGGCCATCGCGCGTGCGACGCCCGCCGTGCCGTCGGCGTCGGCAAAGTGCGTCATCAACGTGATCTCGTCGACCTGCGTCAAGCCGTTCAGGCGTTGCCACGCGCCGCGGTAGGCGGTGGGGCTGAAGCCGAGCCGGTTCATGCCGCTGTTGAGCTTCAGGTACACGTGGTGCGGCGCGTTCGTTTTGTGCGCCGCGAGCCAATCGATCTGCGCTTCTTGGTGCACGGTGTGCCACAGCCCGAGCCGCGAACAGACCTCCAGGTCCCGCGCTTCGAAGCAGCCTTCGAGCAACAGCACGGGGCCGCGCCAGCCGAGCGCGCGCACCCGCTGCGCTTCCGTCAGGTCGAGCAAGGCGAAGCCATCGCTACCGCGCAAGCCTTCGTACACACGTTCGATGCCGTGGCCGTAAGCGTTTGCCTTGACCACCGACCAAAGCTTCGCGTCGGGTGCGCAGGCGCGGGCCCGCGCCAGGTTGTGCGCCAGCGCGTCGCTGTGAATGATGGCTTCGATCGGGCGCGGCATGCGCCAATTCTGCCAGCCGATCCTTTGCAATGTGGGTGCACGCTGCGCGGGCACTCAAGGGCCGCGTGCTATAACCCCGCCCGCAGGCGAGGCCTGCAGACCCCTGAGGAAGCCTTGAGCGCAGCGACGAGCGAATGAAAAAAGGCTTCTACACCATCATGTCGGCGCAGTTCTGCAGCTCGCTGGCAGACAACGCCTTGCTGGTGGCCGCGATCGAACTGCTGAAGAGCACCGGCTCGCCGGCTTGGCAGGTGCCCGCGCTGACGCCGATGTTCGCGCTGTTCTACGTGATCCTCGCCCCCTTTGTCGGCGCGTTCGCCGACGCCGTGCCCAAGGGCAAGGTGATGTTCATCTCGAACGCGATCAAGGTCGCGGGCTGCTTGATGATGCTGTTCGGCGCGCACCCGTTGCTCGCCTACGCCGTGGTGGGCCTGGGCGCGGCGGCGTATTCGCCGGCCAAGTACGGCATCCTCACCGAGCTGCTGCCGCCCTCACAACTCGTCAAGGCGAACGGCTGGATCGAAGGGCTGACGATCGCCTCCATCATCCTGGGCATCCTGTTCGGCGGCCAGTTGGTCGGACCGAAAATCTCGCCGTGGCTGCTCGGCATCGACATGCCGATGATCGACAGCAGCATCGACACCAGCCCCGAGGTGGCGATCGCCGCGTTGATCTTTGTCTACATGCTCGCCGCGATCTTCAATCTCTACATCCCGCGCACCGACGCGCCGCTGCAGGCGCTGTCGCGCAACGCGGTGTTCCTGGTGCGAGACTTTTCCGCCTGCAACGCGCGCCTGTGGGACGACAAACTCGGCCAGATTTCGCTGGCAACGACGACAATTTTCTGGGGCGTCGGCGGCAACTTGCGCGTGATCGTGTTCCCCTGGGCCGCCGTCGCTCTCGGTTATTCGACGACGCAGGCGTCGTCGCTCGCCGGCGTGGTGACGATCGGCATGGCCACCGGCGCGGTGTGGGCGTCGATGCGCATGCGCCTGGACCGCGCGACTGCCGTGATTCCGCTGGGCATCCTGATGGGCGTGCTGATCATCGGCCTGAACGCGATTCGCGACCTCTGGGTGGCCGTGCCGTTCCTGATCCTGCTCGGCACGGCGGGCGGCTTTCTGGTGGTGCCGATGAACGCGTTGCTCCAACACCGCGGCCACAACCTGATGGGCGCCGGGCGCTCGATCGCAGTGCAGAACTTCAACGAGCAGGCCTGCATCCTCGGGCTGGGCGCGTTTTACACCGCGATGACGCGCCTGGGGCTGTCGGCGTTCACCGCGATCGCCGTGTTCGGCCTGGTGGTCGCCGGCGTGATGGAGCTGATCCGCCGCTGGCACGCGAACAACTGCGTGCGCCACCGAGACGAGATCGAGCGCCTGCTCGCGATTGCCCGCAGCGACAAGCACTGACCGACAGGCGGTCAGCGCTTGAGTCGAAGGCCAACTTTGCGCAGCAAGGTTAAGGCGCGCAAGCGCCGGCCGTAGACACACACACGCTACGTCGAAGGCGGTCCGCGGCGGCCGCCCACAATCCCCACATGGCCACCACTCACCACGCCACGCTGCTGCCCGTCCTGGCCCTGTTGTTCAACGCGCTGGTCTGGGGCACGAGCTGGTGGCCGTTTCGCAGAATCGAGGCGCTCGGCCTGCACCCGTTGTGGACCACGATGTTTGTCTATGCGCTGTGCGCGGCCGTGATCCTGGCGGCGCGGCCCGGCGCGCTGCGCCAGCTGGTTCGCGCGCCCGCGCTGTGGGTGTTGGTGTGCGCCTCGGGCGCCACCAACGCGGCGTTCAACTGGGGCGTCGTGATCGGTGATGTGGTGCGCGTCGTGTTGTTGTTCTATCTGATGCCGCTGTGGGCGGTGCTGCTCGCGCGGGTCTTGCTGGGCGAACGCCTGACTTCGTCGACCGTGGCGCGCGCCGCGCTGGCCCTGGCGGGCGCGGCGGTGGTGCTCTGGCCCGAGGCGCCCGCCGCCGACGCGTCCAGCTGGCCGGTGCCGCGCTCGCTGCCCGATTGGCTGGGTGTCATCGGCGGCTTCTCATTCGCGCTGAACAACGTGATGCTGCGGCGCGAATCGCACCGCCCGGAAGAGGGCCGCGCGCTGGCGATGTTCGTCGGCGGCGCGGTCGTGGCGGGCGTGCTCGGCGCGCTGCTGACGCGCTCCGGCGCGATCTCGCCGCCGGCCGGACTCGACGGGTCGCTCGCGCCCTGGGCGCTGGGCTTAGGCCTGCTGTTTTTGTCGGGCAACCTCGCCTTGCAATACGGCGCCGCGCGGCTGCGTGCCAGCGTCACCGCGGTCGTGATGTTGTCGGAAGTGCTGTTCGCGTCGGTCTCCGCGCTCGTGCTGGGTGGGGGCACGCTGACGACGCGCTTGGTGCTGGGGGGCGCGATGATACTGCTCGCCGCCGCGTTGTCGGCATTGGAGCCCGCGCTCCCGCCTTCACCCTGAGGCGCCGCGCTGCCGGAGCCGGTCGGCAGCAGCGAAGGTCAGGAGCAGCGCAGGCGCTACCATCACGAGGCACTCAACCCCGAGCCTCGCCATGAACCAACCCGCCGCCAGCGTCTACGACTTCGAAGCCCTGTCGATCGAGGGCAAACCGGCCCATTTGTCGACGCAGCGCGGCAAGGTGCTGCTGATCGTCAACACCGCCAGCGCGTGTGGCTTCACGCCACAGTTCGCCGGGCTCGAAGACCTGTGGCGCGACTATCGCGACCCGGGCCTGGTGATCGTGGGCTTTCCCTGCAACCAGTTCGGCGCGCAGGATTCCGGCAGCAACTCGGAGATCGCATCGTTTTGCGAGCTGAACTACGGCGTGAGTTTCCCGATGATGGCCAAGGTGGACGTGAACGGCGCCCAAGCGCACCCGTTGTGGCAGTGGCTGATGCGCGAAGCGCCGGGCTTGCTGGGCAGCCAGGCGGTCAAGTGGAACTTCACCAAGTTCCTGATCGGCCGCGACGGCCGCGTTATCAAGCGTTATGCGCCGAGCGAAGCTCCGCAAGCGCTGCGCGCCGACATCGAAGCGGCGCTGGCCGCTTGATCTCGCCCAACTGCCTTGGCCACCTGATCCCGCCCCGGACCCCGCCACCATGTTCCACCACATTCCGCCGTTCGCAGGCGACCCGATCCTGAGCCTGAACGAAGACTTTCAGAAAGACCCGCGGCCGAACAAGATCAACCTGAGCATCGGCATCTACTTCGACGACGCCGGGCGCATCCCGGTGCTCGAATCGGTGCGTCGTGCCGAGGCGCTGGTGGTCGCGAAGGGCGGACCTAAACCCTATCTGCCGATCGAAGGCGCGGCGAATTTCCGCGGCGCCGTTCAACAACTGCTGTTCGGCCCCGCTCATGAAGCCGTGACGAGCGGCCGTGTGGCGACGATCCAATCGGTCGGCTCGAGCGGCGGCCTCAAAGTCGGCGCCGACTTTCTGGCGCGCTACTTTGCCGGGAGCCAGGTCTGGGTCAGCGACCCGACGTGGGACAACCACCGCTCGATGTTCGAGGGCGCGGGCCTGAAGGTCAACACCTACCCCTACTACGATGCTGCCAGCGGCGGGCTGAAGTTCAGTGCGATGCTCGATGCGATTGCCCGCCTGCCGGCGCGCAGTGTCGTGCTCTTGCACGCGTGCTGCCACAACCCGACCGGCGTGGACTTGAGCGCCGCGCAGTGGGACCAGTTGATCCCGGTGCTGCGCGAGCGCGAACTGCTGCCCTACCTCGATCTTGCGTACCAAGGCTTTGGCGACAGCATCGAGCAAGACGCCTACGCGGTGCGCGCGCTCGCCGCTGCCGGCCTGAGCTTCTTCGTCGCGAATTCGTTCTCGAAGAGCATGAGCGTCTACGGCGAGCGCTGCGGCGCGCTCAGCGTCGTCTGCCCCGACGCCAAGCAGGCCAGCCACGTGCTCGGCCAGCTAAAGTTCACGGTGCGGCGCAACTACTCGAGCCCGCCGCTCCACGGCGGGCAGATCGTCGCCACCGTCTTGTCAGACCCCGAACTGCGCCCGCTCTGGGAGCGTGAACTGAGCCAGATGCGCGAGCGCATCCTGGCGATGCGCAAGCGCGTCCACGCCGTGTTGACGGCCAAAGTGCCGGGCCGCAACTTCGACTATTTCCTGACGCAGCGCGGCATGTTCAGCTACACCGGCCTGTCGCCCGAGCAGGTGGATGTGCTGCGCGATAAACACGGCGTCTACCTGGTGCGCTCGGGGCGCATGTGCGTGGCGGGCTTGAACACGAACAACGTCGAGGCGACGGCGGTGGCGTTCGCCAGCGTCATCGCCTGAGAGCGCCCCCAGGCCGACGAAATACGTCGTCTCGCGCTCAGGCCGAAAACCAGCGCTGCGCGAACAAACCCAGACCCGTGGCGACGCTGGCGAAGCGATCGCCGCGCACCACCCTGGCGGCGGGATAATCCGCCGCGAGCGCCTCGGTCAATGCGCGCAATCCGGTGGAGCCGCCGGTGAAATACAGCGTGTCGACGCCGTGCGCCGCGAGCCCCGCCTGAGCGACCGTGGCCAACGCCGCGGCGACGATGGATTCGGTCTCGGCGCGAATCGAATCGAGCATCTGCGCTTCGGTCAACGGCACGAGCAAGCCACGTTCGACGAGACCGAGGTCGATGCGCGCGCTGCCACGGCCCGCCAGCTCGATCTTCGCGGCTTCGGCGCGCGCGGCAAGGTCGTGGCCGAGGCGCTGCGTCACGGTGGTCATCAGCCGTTCGTGGTGGCGCGCATGCGCATAGTCGCGGCGCGCGGCGCGCAGCTCGGCCACACGCTGCGGCGTGTAGACGGTGTTGATGAGGTGCCAGGTCGCGAGGTCGAAGTAAACGCCGCTCGGGACCTCGCGCGCCGGCTCGCCGCCGCGCGGTGGACGCAACGCACCGAAGCCGAGTTCGGGCAGAAGCGCGCGCAGCTCGATGCGCCGGTCGAAGTCGCCTCCGGCGCTGTGCACGCCGTGGTTGGCCAGGATGTCGGGCTTGCGGTCGCGCCGCTCGCGCTGCCGCGGGCCGACGCGCACGACGGAAAAGTCCGACGTGCCCCCGCCGATGTCGGCGACGAGCACGATTTCTTCGCGGCTCACGCCGCGTTCGTAGTCGAGCGCCGCGGCGATCGGCTCGAACTGGAAATGCACTTCGGCAAAGCCGACCTCGCGCGCCGCCGCTTCGAGCGCCGCCTGCGCCAACGCGTCGCGCGCGGAATCGTCGTCGACGAAGAACACCGGCCGCCCGAGCATCGCGCGGCGGATCGGCTGCCCGGCATGCGCCTGCGCGCAGGTTTTCAGATGCTGCAGATAGCCGGCGATCACGTCGCGGTACTTCACGCCGCGGCCGCCGCCCACCTCGGTCGTCTGGTCGAGCAACTTGGAACCGAGCAGGCTTTTCATCGACCGCATCAGCCGGCCGTCGATGCCGTCCACGTAAGCGGCAATCGCCGCGCGGCCGAAACTGCGCAGCCCCGATGCGCTGCCAGGCGCGGCCTCGGCGTGATAGAACACCGCCGTGGGCATGGTTCGCTCACCCGGCTCGAGTTCCACCAGCTCCATCTCCCCGCGCGCGCCCGGAACGCCAATGGCGGAATTCGACGTGCCGAAATCGATGGCGCAGAACATGCGGAAGGATGCGGGTCGCGCGAGAAAAAGGGGTGGGATTCTAGGGGCCGGCCTGTCGGATTTGGCTTCGGGCCGGCCCGAGCGTCAAGCTATCCTGGTATCTTCGGCAGCATCACGATCCAAAAGGAACCTGAACCATGCAGCACTGGACCCGGCGCCTTCTCATCCTGGCCTTGTCGACCTGCCTGTGCGGCCTCGCGGCTGCCGCCGACACCGTCGAGGTCAAGCCCGCGACCGATGCGCTGAGCACGGCACGTGCCCAGATCGCCGCCAAGAACTGGAGCGGCGCGATCGACGAGCTGAAACGCATCAACGATGTGGGCAACGCCGACTGGAACAACTTGATGGGTTACAGCCACCGCAAGTCGAAAACACCCGACCTCGCGGCCGCCGAGAAGTTCTACAACGAGGCGCTGCGCATCAACTCCAAGCACCGCGGCGCGCTCGAATACTCGGGCGAGCTGTCCCTGATGCAAGGCGACCTCGCCAAGGCCGAGCAACGCCTGGCGGCGTTGGACAAGGCGTGTTTGCTGCCGTGCGAGGAATACACGGACCTGAAAAGAGCCGTTGCGCGCTTCAAGGCGGCGGGCAACAAGTACGTGGCGGCTCAGTAGACGTCTTGACAGGCAAGTTTTGACCGGCCAGGTTTGACAAGCCCGCACACGATGAACCGCCGCGACAGCCTCGCGCGCCTGCGCCGGGGCGCCGCGGCCTGGGCCTGGGCCAGCCTGTTCGGTGCCACGGCGCCGGTCACGCGCGCTGCCGCGTCGTTGCCGCGCGGCGAATACCCGTTCACGCTGGGCGTGGCCAGCGGCATGCCGCGGCCCGATTCGGTGGTGCTCTGGACGCGCCTCGCGCCGCGCCCGCACGCGCCGCTCGGCGGAATGCCCGACGCATCCGTCGAGCTGTGCTGGGAGTTGGCGCTGGACGAAGCCTTTTCGCGCGGCCTGCGCAGCGGCACGTTCACGGCGCGGCCCGAGCATGGCCACTGCGTGCACGTGCAGGCCGAAGGCCTGCCGAGCGCGACGGAGCTGTTCTACCGCTTCCTCGTCGGCGACGCCGTCAGCCCGGTGGGCCGCACCCGCACCGCACCGGCACCTAGCGCCGCGCCCGCGCGCCTGCGCATCGCGTTGGCGTCGTGCCAGCACTACGAGCAGGGCGCGTTCGCCGCGCACCGCGACATCGCCGAGCACGACGTCGATCTGGTGCTGTTCGTCGGCGACTACATCTACGAGTCGAGCAACCCGCGCTACCGCTTGCGCTCTCACGAAGGCCCGCCACCCAAGACGCTCGCCGAGTACCGTGCACGCCACGCCACCTACAAGCTCGACGCCGACCTGCGCGCCGCGCACGCCGCCCACCCGTGGTTGCTGACCTGGGACGACCACGAAGTCGAGAACGACTACGCCAACGATCAGAGCCCCTCGGGCCGGCCGCCCGGGGAATTTCTGGCGCGGCGCGCCGCCGCGTACAAGGCGTATTTCGAACACATGCCGGTCGCGCCGGCGATGGCGCCGATAGGTGCCGCCATGCGCATCCACCAGCACTTCACCTGGGGGCGCCTGGCAGAGCTGTGGACGCTCGACTCGCGCCAATACCGCAGCGTGCAGGCGTGCGGCGAACCGGGGCGCGGCGGCGGCCGGGTGCTGGCCGAGTGCGGCGAGCTCGGGCTCGAATCGCGCAGCCTGCTCGGCATGGAGCAGGAACAGTGGCTGGCGCAGGGCCTGGCGCGCAGCGAGCGGCGCTGGAAGTTGCTGGGGCAGGGCAGCCAGGTCTGCCCGGGTGGCATCCAGTCGCCCATGGGTCGACGCATCTTTTCCGACGGCTGGGACGGCTACCCGCGCGCCCGCGAGCGCTTCATGCAATCGCTGGCGCAGGCGCGGGGCGGCAACGTCGTGTGCCTGGGCGGCGACGTGCACCGCCACCTCGCCGCGCAGTTGCGCGCCGGCGGTGACCGCGTTTCGCCGATCGTCGCCGCCGAGTTCGTCTGCAGCTCCATCACCAGCCACGGCGTGTCGGAGGCCGTGATGGAGTTGATGCGCTCGAGCAACCCCGACATCGTGCACGGCCGCAGCGACGAGCGTGGCTACGCGCTGATCGAGGTCACTCCCAACGCAGCGAGCTGCGAATTCCGCGCGACGCCGTTTCCGGCGAAGGCGCAGGCGAAGCTGACGACACAAGCCCGTTTTGTCGCCGAAGCCGGCCGGCCGGGGGTGGTGACGGGGTAGGCGCCTGGTCGGATCGGAGACCGAGAGCTCTTCTGCGCCGCTGAGTTTTCTCCCTCTCCCTCTCCCAGCGGGAGAGGGAGAGGCCGAAAGCCGCGTCCGCACGTCAAACCTCGAGGATCATGCCGGGGTCGTGGTTCAGCGGTTCGCCGCGCAGCGCCAGGCCGCGCGAATTGCAGACGATGCGCGTGCGGCCGCGCGCGTGGGCATGCGTGTAGTCGTGCCGGCAATGCAGGTGGCCGTGCAGCCACAGGTCGGCCAGCGGCAGCAGATCGTCGTCGGCGTTGCAAAAGCTCGCGGTGGTGGGTTGCGCGCCGAAGCGCGGATCGGCGCTGCGAAAGCTCGGCGCGAAATGGGTGATGACGACGGTGGCGTCGCATGGCGGCGCGGCGCGCGTGAGTTCGGCGTGCAGCCAAGCGCGGCACGCCAGCGCCTCGGTGCGAACCGCGGCGGCGTCGAACGGCGCGGCGTTTTGGGTCGCGCGCATCACCCGTTGAAAGTAGTCCGCCGCGCGCAGCGCCTTGGCGCGCTTCGCGGGGCCGAACAGGTCGAAATCGGCCCAGCGGATGGTCGCGACAAAACGGATGCGGCGCCCGCGCGAATCGCTCAGCACCAGGCTTTCGCGCTCGAGCAGGCGCAGCCCGAGGCGCGCGCAGTGTTCGGCCAGCGCCGGCCATGCGTGGTTCAGCTCGCGTCCGTCGAACTCGTGATTGCCCGCGACAAACAGCACCGGCACCGGCCAGCCGCGAAAACGCTCCAGCGCGGCCCAGGTGCTGTCGATGTCGCCCGCCAGCACCAGCAGTTCGGCTTGCGGCGCGGGCTCGGGTTCGAATTGTTCCGACTCGAGGTGCAGGTCGGACAGCAGTTGCAGGCGCATCGACGGCGGGCTCGCCGTCAGGACGAGTACGGGGCTTCTCGCCTCTCGAGCGCCACGCCGCGGCGCAGCCGCACGCGCAGCGGGCTGGCACCGATGGCGTGCGCCAGCTCCGCCGTGTGGTCGACGTTCCACAGGCACAGATCGGCGTGTTTGCCGACCTGAATCGTGCCGCGGGTTTCGGCGATGCCCAGCGCCAGCGCGGCGTTGCGCGTCACGCCGAGCAGGGCCTCGGCCGTCGTCATGCGAAACAGCACGCAGGCCATGTTCATCATCAGCGGCAGGTGCGTCGTCGGGCTGGTGCCGGGGTTGCAGTCGGTGGCCACGGCCATCGGCACGCCGTGGCGCCGCAACAGCGCGATCGGTGGCAGGTGCGTGTCGCGCAGGAAATAGTAGGCGCCGGGCAGCATCACCGCCACCGTGCCGGCGCGCGCCAGCGCCGCGACGCCGGCTTCGTCGGTGTGTTCCAGATGGTCGGCCGACAGCGCGCCGAACTCGGCGGCGAGCGCCGCGCCGCCCTGGTTCGACAGTTGATCGGCGTGCAGCTTCACCGGCAGGTCGAACGCGCGCGCGGCCTCGAAGATGCGGCGCGTCTGGGCCGGGCTGAACGCGATGTTCTCGCAGAACGCATCCACCGCGTCGGCCAGATTCAGGCGCACCGCTTCGGGAATGATGTGATCGACGATGTGGCTCACGTAGCCGTCGGCGTTGCCGGTGAACTCGGGCGGCACGGCGTGCGCGGCGAGCAGCGTCGTGCGCACGCTGATCGGCTGCTCGGTGCCGAGCTGGCGCGCGACGCGCAGCGACTTCAGTTCGGCCTTCAGCGACAAGCCGTAGCCGCTCTTGATCTCGACCGTCGTCACGCCATGGTCGATCATCGCCTCGACGCGGCGGATCGATTGATTCAGCAGGTCCACCGGGTTCGCTTCGCGCGTGTGGTCCACGGTGGACAGGATGCCGCCGCCGGCGCGCGCGATTTCCTCGTAGCTCACGCCGCGCTGGCGCATCTCGAACTCTAACGCGCGGTCGCCGGCGTAGACGAGGTGGGTGTGGCAGTCGATGAGGCCGGGCGTGAGCAGCGCGCCCGCGCCGTCGAGCTCGTCGTGCACGCGAATGCTCGGGTCCAGCGTGCCGATCGGGCCCATGCCGACGATGAAGCCCTTGGAGACGGTGACGAACGCCGGCGGCGACACTGAACACGCGTCGTCGACACACGTCACGACGCGCACGTTGCGAATCAACAGGTCGATCGTCAGGGCCATCGGTGGCGTCGATTCAAAAGCCGCTGTTCCGACCCGCGGCAAGGCGCGACGAGGGGCGTCGAGGGGCGTCTAGGGTTCGAGGCGCTTGCGGATGTCGGCCATCGTGTCGAGCAGCGACGGCGGCAAATGATAGGCCAATTGCTCGAACAGCTCGCCGTGCAGCGCGAGTTCCCGGGCCCACGCGGCGCTGTCGATGCCGCTCACCTGGCGGTACTGCGCCTGCGTGAAGGCCAGGCCCTGCCAGTTCATGTCGGCGTATCCCGGGCTCACGCCCATCAGATGGTCCTCGCCGTTGGAGCGGCCCTGGATGCGTTCGACGATCCACTGCAACACACGCATGTTTTCGCCATAACCCGGCCAGACGAATTTGCCGTCCGGCCCCTTGCGGAACCAGTTGACGCAGTAGATGCGTGGCAACACGGCCTGGCGCGCTTCGAGCGTCGCGCCCAGATTCAGCCAATGCTGGAAGTAGTCGCTCATGTTGTAGCCGATGAAGGGCAGCATCGCGAACGGGTCGCGCCGCACCACCCCTTGCGCACCAGCGGCGGCGGCGGTCGTCTCCGAGCCCATCGTCGCCGCCATGTACACGCCCTCGAGCCAGTTGCGCGCTTCCGTGATCAGCGGCACCGTCGTCGAGCGCCGGCCACCGAACACGAAAGCGTCGATCGGCACGCCCGCGGGGTTGTCCCATTCGGGGTCGAGCGCGGGGTTGTTGATGGCGGCCACGGTGAAGCGCGAATTCGGGTGCGCCGCCTTGGCGCCGGTTTGCTTGGCAATCTCGGGCGTCCAGTGCTTGCCTTGCCAGTCGACCAGATGCGCGGGGGCGTTGTCGGTCATGCCTTCCCACCAGACGTCGCCGTCATCGGTGAGCGCCACGTTCGTGAAAATCACGTCGCGGCGCAGGCTCGCCATGCAGTTCGAATTGGTGTGCTGGTTGGTTCCGGGAGCGACGCCGAAGTAACCCGCTTCCGGGTTGATGGCGTACAGGCGCCCGTCCTTGCCGGGTTTGATCCAGGCGATGTCTTCGCCGATCGTCGTGACTTTCCAGCCCTGCATTCCCTCGGGCGGCACCAGCATCGCGAAATTGGTCTTGCCGCAGGCGCTGGGGAAGGCCGCCGCGACATGGTGTTTCTTGCCGTCGGGCGAAGTGACGCCCAGCACCAGCATGTGTTCGGCAAGCCAGCCCTGGTCGCGCCCCATCGTGCTGGCGATGCGCAGCGCGAAGCACTTCTTGCCGAGCAGCGCATTGCCGCCGTAGCCGCTGCCGTAGCTCCAGATCTCTTGCGTCTCGGGGTAGTGCACGATGTACTTGGTGTCGTTGCACGGCCAGGCCACATCCTTCTGGCCGTCGCGCAAGGGCGCGCCGACGCTGTGCATGCAGGGCACGAAGTGGCCGTCGCTGTCCAGCACCTCGAGCACGGCGCGCCCCATGCGCGTCATGATTTTCATGTTCACCGCGACGTAGGGGCTGTCCGACAGCTCGACGCCGATGTGCGCGATCGGCGAGCCGAGCGGCCCCATGCTGAACGGCACCACGTACATCGTGCGCCCGCGCATGCAGCCTTTGAACAAGGCCTTGTCGCCCAGTTGCAGCAGCTCGCGCATCTGCGCCGGCGCCATCCAGTTGTTGGTGGGGCCTGCGTCTTCCTTGCGGGCGCTGCAAATATAGGTTCGGTCTTCGACGCGCGCCACGTCGCTCGCGCTGCTGCGCGCAAGGTAACTGTTCGGGCGCAGCTTGGGGTTGAGGCGCTGCATCGTGCCCGAGGCCACCAACTGGGCGCACAGGCGGTCGTATTCGGCGTTGCTGCCGCCGCACCAGTACACGTCGCGCGCCTGCGTCAGCTCCGCCATCTGGCCCACCCATTCGATGAGCCGCGCATGGCGCACATGGGCCGGGAGGTTCAGGCGCAAGTCTTCGATCATCGGTGGGTTCATCCTGCTTCCAATGGCTGGCGGTGGCGGCATTTTCGGCGCAGTGTACTTCCGCGCTGTTCACCCTTTTGCGGGGGAAAGCCGCGGCCGATGCGGCACTAAGTCATGGCGCCGCCCGGCTTGCCCGGGGCGGCCCCGTTGCGGCGCGCGCCGTCACGATGAAGATGGGCACCTTGTTCGAAGCGGATTTTCGCCATGCGCCTGCGCCGTGCCCTGTTGCTGTCGAGTCTTGTGTCTCTTGCCGGTGCCGCCCGGGCGCAACAAGTGCGCTCGCTGCGCGACCCGCTGCGCTTGGGTGTGGACCCGGCGCTGCACGATTCCGGCCTGGCGCCGGCGCTGCAACGCGGTTTCGGGCGCGACACCGGCGTGGCCGTGAAGCTCGTCCGCGTGCCTGCGTTGCTGGCGCTGCAGGCGCTGGAGCGTGGCGAACTCGACGCCGTTCTTTGCAACGCGCCGCTCGAAGAAGCCGCGCTGGTGGCGCAGGGTTTCGCGCATGAACGCAGCGCGGTCGCGCTGAGCGAGTTCGTGATCGTCGGGCCGGTCAAGGTGGCGGCAACAAAGCCCCCCGCGCTGAAGGCTGCGCCGGCCAAGACCGCTCAAGGCGCAGGCCCGAATCAAAAGCCGAAACCCGGCAAACCGAGCGCGCCCGCCAAACCGCGCGACCCTGCCGGCCTGATGGGCACCAGCAACGCCGCCCAGGCGCTGCAACGCCTGGGAGAAGCGTCGGTGGGCGACGACACGATTCGCTTCTTGTCGGCCCACGACGGTTCGGGAACGCATCTCGCGGAGCAGGCGCTGTGGCGCGCCGCGAGGCTGGCGCCAGCGACCGCCTGGTATCGCCACGCGCAAGCCAATGCGCAAGCGCCGAACCAGCTGCTCGCGCAGGCGCGCCGCGACCGGGCCTATGCGCTGGTGGAGCGCGGCGTTTGGGCCGACCAGGGCGGAGCGCCGCTCGACGTGTTGATCCAGGGCGACCCGATCCTGCGCGTGCCCGTCCATGTGATGCAGGGCTTTCGCTCCAAGCACGGCGCGGCCAAGCTGTTCACGGCCTGGGTGACGGGCCCCAAGGGGCGCAGCGTCGTCGCCGCGCAGCGCGGCTACCGGTTGCCTTGACGGCGCCCCCAGGCCGACGACATACGTCGTCCGCCCCCCGAGGGGGATGAGCAAGCTTGGGGCGGC
>JANOLA010000660.1:0-4884 GCA_031419535.1 Burkholderiales bacterium
CGCGCCGTGCCGCTGAGCGTGAGCTGGGCAGCGCCAGCGCGCGCCTGCAGCTCGCGGATGTCGATCGATATCGGCGACGCCACCGCGGAGATATTCAGTTTGACGCTGTGTTCGGTGGCGCGCTCTGCGTTGTTGGCAACGCCGCTTCGAGCGTCGTTCGTCAGGCGGCCTTCCAACTCCGCGGTCAGCTCAAACCTCGGCGTGGCAGCGGTGGAATCCTGACTCGGCGCCGCGTTGGTGGCTGGGGCAGAAGCCGGGGCAGAAGCAGAAGCAGAAGCAGAAGCAGGAGCAGCAGCAGGAGCAAAGGAGGCAGTGCTTCGGCCTGACGCCGCCGCAAATTGCCCACTCAGGCTGATCGGCCCGCTCAGCGTCATCGCGGGCGCTCGCGGGTCGAGCCAATCCGGCCGCACTTGCGTCAGCCGCGCTTGCAGGCTGAAGCCGCCGGCCGACCATTGGCCACTGCCTTGCAGCGTGCCGGCGTCGCGTTGGTCGCTGGCCAATCCGGCCTGCACGTTCACGAATTCGAGACGGCCGGTTGCGCCGCTCGGCGCGCGCAGCTCGAACGCCGCAGTGCGCAGCGGCAAGCCCTGCTGGTCCCAGCGCCCGGGACGGTGATTGACCATTTTTACCCGGGCGCTCGGCAGGCTGCCCGCGCGAACCGGCGGCTCGATGCGAACGCTGCCGCTCAATGCGGTCGCGGGCGCCTGCGCGATCAATGCCGACAGGTCGAGCTGCTCGGTCTGCAAGTCCAGCCGCGGCAGCGGCCAGGCTTCGAGCGGCGCCACTTCGGCGCGCGCGTCCAGGCGCTGGCCCTGGCCGCGCAGCTCCAGGTTCGCGCTGAAGCGCGCCAGCGGGCCGTGTGCGCTGAGGCGCGCCCGCCAGTCTTGGCGCAGCGCGCGCGCCCAGCTCGGCAACTCAGGCCGGGGCGCTTGTGCATCGGTGGCCTGCTTCGCTTCGAGATCGACGTGCAGCGGTAGCGCGCCTTCGGGCGTGGTGCCGGTGCCGATCTGCGCGCTGCCACTCCATTGCAGCGGGCCGACGGCGAAGCGCAGGCCCGAGGCACGGTACAGGTCTCCGCGCTGTGCACCCAGGTGCACGTGGCCCGTCGCGTTGCGCACCGGGTGCGCGCCCAATCCCGGCAGTTCCAGCGTGCCGACGCGTGCCGCGTCGACTTCTATTTCGATCGGCAAGCGCAAGTGAATCGGCAACTGTGCCGCCTCATTGCTCGGCGCGAGTTGCACGCTCACGCGCTCGGCGGACACCTGCGCGGCGTGCAGCCGCAGCCACGCTGCTGCGCCACCCGGTGTCAGGTGCAGCGCCGAAGCGCGCGCGGAGTCGATCACGACACGGTGCTCGCGCGCCGCGCCCCAGCGCACGACGATGCGCTTCGCGCTGAATCCTGCGAGCAGGGATCCGCTGAACTGCTCGGCTTCGACGAAGTCCTGCTGCGCCAGCGCCCAGCTCAAGCCGCGTTCGGTGCCGAGCACACACGCAAGCGTTCCCAGCAGCAGCGTGGGCGCGACCAACACGACCAGTGCGCCGAGCAGCCAACCCGACCAGCCGAAACGCCCACGGCGCTTGGGGCGCGCCGGCGCGGTGACGGGGGGCGCTGCGGCAGGCGTTGGATCGGGCTGTGGGTCGGTGGGCATTGCGGCGCGTTGGGGACCGGATTTTGTCGCAGATGCCGATGCGCGGGTGCACGCGAATCCCTGCTGCGGCCATCGGCCGGCGACTTGTGCAGCGATACCGCCATGCCGCATCGCCTCGCGGCGCAATGAGCAAATGTGGCTTTGCCACTTTGCTCATCCCCAAGGGCCACGTAGGGGGCCCCTTCGTGGCCCTTGGGGGCGGACGACGTACTCGTCGGCCTGGGGGCGCTGTCGACCCATGCGGCAGAATCGCGCGCTTGGATACAACTCTCACCCAAGCGCCGGGAAGGCGGTTCGCGCCGGGTCTGCCCGCGCTGTTGGCCACAGGCGCCCTGGTTTGGACGCTCGCGGCCTGGCTGTCGCGCGGCAACCTCGACTTTGCCGGCGACATGGTCGAGAACTACGCCTGGGGCATCGAGTGGCAAGGTGGTTATTCCAAGCACCCGCCGCTGTTCGCGTGGATCGCGGCAGCCTGGTTCAGCGTGCTGCCGCGCAGCGACCTTGCGTACTTCGCACTCTCCGCGCTGAATGCCGCGCTCGGCCTGCTGGGTGTGGCGGCGCTGGCACGGCGCTATCTGTCGGACCAGGGTGCCGCGTTCGCGGCGCTCGCGCTCGGCGTTTCACCGCTTTACACGGGCCTGGCGATCAAGTTCAACGCGAACGCGGTGTTGCTGTCGCTGTGGCCGTGGACCGCGTACTTTTTCGTCGCCTACATGCAGACGGGCGCGCGCCGTTTTGCCGCCGCGTGCGGCGCGTTTGCCGCGCTGTCGATGCTGGGCAAGTACTTTTCCGGGGTGTTGATCCTTGCGCTGTGTCTGGCGGCGGTCGCGGTGCCGGCGTTTCGGCGGCGGCTGCAAGGCGCAGGCCCGTGGTTGGCCATTGCCACGGGACTGCTGGTGTTGACGCCGCATCTGCTGTGGATGATCGACCACCAGTTCTCGTCACTGCGCTTTGCCTCGCAGCGCAGCAATGGTCAGCTGCTTCCCGCGCTGCTGCGCCTGCTGAACTACACGGTCGCGCAAGTGGGCTATTTGTTGCCGAGCGCGATTTTCCTGTTGTGGTCGGTGGCGCCGGCCCGGCGTCGCGAGGCTTTGCGACTGATCTGGCGCGCGCTCCTGCGCCCAAACCTGCACCCGCCACTGTGGTGGCTTGCCTTCGCGCCGATGATCGCGGTCGCGGCCATCGCGGTGGCATTGCGCGCGCCGATGGCGTCGGTGTGGGGCATGGCGCAATGGTTTGCCGTCACGGCGCTGTGGCTGGCCGTTTTCGAGCGCGACGGCATCGCGCCGCGCTGGGATTGGCTGCGCCGCGCGATGCCGGTGGTCTGGGGCCTGGTGATCGCCGGCTCGTTGGTGCTGGGCTACCACGACGCACGCCGCGGCACCGCGCTCGCGTCCGAACCGCGCGCCGAGCTGGCCCAAGCCGTGCACCAACTGTGGCGCGAGCAGACCGGCCGCCCGCTCGTTTGGGTGGGCGGCCCGCAAGAGCAGGCGGCGTCGATCGTTTTTTACGGACCGGCCGGAGCGCACTGGTGGAACCTGGCGGCGCCGGGGGCCACGCCGTGGTTCAGCGACGCCGACTTGCGGCGCGACGGCAGTGTGCTCGTTTGCGCGCAAGCCGATGTTGACTGCGAGCGCCAGGCGCAGGCGCATGTGGCGGCGCCGCCGGTCATTATCAACATCCACAAACGCGCCTGGGGATTCGACCTGCCCGCGCACCGCTATCGCGTCTACCTGATCTTGCCGACATGATCGCCAACCCGAACGCAGCCAACCACGTGCCGATCGAACTCAGCATCGTGATTCCCACGTTTCGCGAGCGCGACAACATCGCGCCGCTCGTCGAGTTGGTGCGCGCCGCGCTCGACGGCGTGGCGTGGGAGATGGTGTTCGTCGACGACAACTCGAGCGACCTGACGGCGCAGCAGGTGTGGGGCGTGGGCCGCGGCGACCGCCGCGTGCGCTGCCTGAAGCGTGTCGGCAGGCGTGGCCTGTCGTCGGCGTGCATCGAAGGCATGTTGGCGTCGGGCGCGCCGTACTTCGCGGTGATGGACGCCGACCTGCAGCACGACCCAGCGTTGCTGCTGCCGATGCTCGCGCGCCTGCGCGAAGCTGCCACCGACCTCGTGATCGCGAGCCGCTACATGCCCGGCGGCAGCGTCGGCGACTGGGACACGGAGCGGGTTCGCGTGAGCGCGCTGGCGACCAAGCTGTCGCGCCTGATCACGCGCCAGCCGGTGAGCGACCCGATGAGCGGCTTCTTCATGCTGCGCCGCGAAGTGTTCGAGGCCGCGCTGCCGAGGCTGTCGTCGCTCGGCTTCAAGATTCTGCTCGATTTGATTGCATCGAGCCCGGCGCGGCTGCGCATCGCCGAGGTGCCGCTCAAGTTCGGCAAGCGCCACGCGGGCGAGAGCAAGTTGTCGGCCAACGTGGTGTGGGAGTTTCTGCTGCTGCTCGGCGACAAGCTCTTCGGCCGCTACGTGCCGGTGCGCTTCGTCGCCTTCGGCGTGGTGGGCGCGAGCGGTGCGGTGGTGCACTTCGCGGTGCTGAGCACGCTGTTCAAGGGCTTTGGACTTTCGTTTTCGGTGGGGCAGGGCGCCGCGGTGGCGTTGGCGATGGTCTACAACTACACCATCAACAACCTGCTCACCTACGGCGACGTGTCGCTCAAGGGCTGGCAGTGGTGGCGAGGCCTGGCGTCGTTCGTCGCGATCTGCGGCCTGGGCGCCGCGGCGAACGTGGGCATCGCGTCGTTCCTGTTCAGCCAGCACACGCTCTGGCCGGTGGCGGCGATCGCGGGAATCTTCGTCGGCTCGGTGTGGAACTATGCGGTGACGTCGCGCTATACGTGGAAGACCTGAGGCCGGAGGGGCGCTACAGCGCGATGCCCACGCTCAAGTGCAGACGTGCCTTGCCCTCGTCCACGCCATAAGCCCAGTCGATGCGCAGCGGCCCGACGGGGCTGCGCCAGCGCAATCCCAGGCCGTAGCCCACGGCCGGGTCGAGCGTATTGAAGTGATCGGCGGCGTTGCCGGCGTCGACGAACGCGGCCCACCAGAGTGACGGCGTTTGCGCGGTGATGGGCCGTGCGATTTCGGCGCTGGCCGTCAGCAGCGTGCGCCCGCTCGACACCACGCCGCTCACCGTGGGGCCGAGCGTGCGGTAGGCATAACCGCGCACCGACTCGTCGCCACCGGCGCGGAACAACAGGGTTTCCGGAATGCCGATCACGTCGT
>JANOLA010000661.1:0-2432 GCA_031419535.1 Burkholderiales bacterium
AGGCTTGGCGCAGGCGAACAGGCGCAGCGCCTGCGCATAAAGCGGGTTGACCGCGCGCGGGCTGCGCTGCGCCGGGGTGGCATCGCGGTTGCTGAAATCGGCCCCGGCGCAAAACGAGCTGCCCATCGCGGCCAGCACGATGGCGTGGCAGCGGCGGTCGGCGTCCAGGTCTTCGAAGGCATCGGCCAGGCGCTCGATGAAGCCGATGCTGAAGAAGTTGTGCGGCGGCCGGCGCATCTCGACCGTCGCCACCGTGCCGTCGAACGAGACTTCGATTTCGGGGCCGTGCGAGTGGGTTGGGGTGTCGCTCATGGAAACTGTTTCCTCGTCAGGGCGGGCCAGAAACCGCTGGCGCGGGAGGCGATGGCGGCGCGGCCGAGTTCGCCCGCCCACTGCGCATCGGTGCCGAACTCGGCGCGCCAGGCCCACAGGCGGCGCGTCGCGAAATGAAGCGAATGTTCGTGCGTGAAGCCGATCGCGCCGTGCACCTGGTGCGCGATGGCGCTGCCGCGCGTGGCGGCCTCGCCGGCGCGCACCTTCGCCACGGCGGCGCTGAAAGGCGTGGCTGCGCAGTCCAGCGCGGCGCAGTGCGGTGCATCCGCCGCGGCCACGAGCGCGGCCACGCGTGCCGCGGCCACATCGCCCGCCAGAAGCGCGAGGTTTTGCTGGATCGCCTGGTACTTGCCGATCGGCTTGCCGAACTGAATTCGCTCGCCGGCGTAGCGCACCGCGTGTTCGAGCGCCGATTCGAGTGCGCCCACGAGCATGGCGCAACGCGCCACGGCGCCGAGCAGCCACACGGGTTGCTGCAGCGCGAGTGGCTTGCTCTTTGCTGCCGCGCAGCGCGCGTCGCGCAGGACCAGGCTGTCGCTGGGCAGGCCGGCGTGGTTGACGTGCGGCTGCACGGTGACGCCCGAGTTGTCGCGCAAGTGAAGCAGCGTCAGTCGGCCATCGGCCAGCGATACCAGCGCAGCGCTGGCGTGGCGCGCCCACGGCACGGCGTGGGCTACGCCCGTGAGTGTGGGTGCGCCGGCGCTGCCGCCCACATCGAAATCATTGCCCTGGCCTTGTTCGATCAGCGTCAGCGGCCCGTCCGGAACTTCTAACCCGGCGATCGAGGCGAGCAGCGCGGCGACCATTGTTTCGGCCAGCGGCAACGGCACCTGCCAGTAGCCGATGCCGCGCAGCACCGGGAACGCGGCCGACCAGCTCTGCGCCAGGCCGCCCGCGGATTCGCTCGCAAGCATCATGGAGAAGCCGGCATCGACGACGCGCTGCCACAGCGCCGCGTCGAACGCGCCGCCCTCGGCGCGCAGCCGCATCGCGGCGTCCACCTGCTGCGAGAACAGGCGCGCGGCGCTGTCGGCAACCAGGCGGTCGGTGATTGATGTGGAAGATGAGTCGCTCATCGCAAGTCCAGTCCCTTGGCGATGATGCCGCGCAAGATTTCGCGCGTGCCCCCGCGCAGCGAAAACGACGGCACCGCCAGCGTCGCGTAGTGCATCGCCTGGGCCAGCGCCGAACCCGGCTCGACGCGGCCGCCGAACAAATCGTGCGCGATGTCGGGCATCGCCTGTTCGACGAGCGCGCCCTGATCCTTGACCAGCGCCGCGGCGAGCGCCGGGCTTTCGCCGCGCGCCAGCATGCCGGCCACGCCGAGCGACATCTGGCGCAGCGTGGCGTACTGCGCGACGATGCGGCCGATCTCGACGCAGTGGCGCGAATCGTCGGCGTTCGCGGCATCCAGCATCTCGAGCAGCAATTGCGTACAGCTCAGATAACGCTCGGGCCCGCTGCGCTCGAACGCGAGCTCGGCGCCCACCTGCTTCCAGCCGTCGCCCTCGGCGCCGATCAGGTTTTCGTGCGGCACGCGCACGTCGTCGAACGTGACTTCATTGAAGTCGTGCTCGCCGAGCTGGTTCGGAATCGGTCGCACCGTGAGGCCGGGCGTGCGCATGTCCACCAGAAACTGCGACAGGCCTTCGTGCCGGTTCGTGCCCAAGGGCGAGGTGCGCACCAGCGCGATCATGTACTGCGTGCGGTGCGCGCCGGAGGTCCAGACCTTGCGGCCATTGATCGCCCAGCCGTCGCCGTGACGCTGCGCGCGCGTGCGCACCGAGGCGAGGTCGCTGCCGACGTCGGGCTCGCTCATGCCGATGCAGAAGAACACCTCGCCGCGCGCGATGCGCGGCACGATGCGCGGTGCCAGCGTGTCGGGCGCATAGCGCATCAAGAGCGGCCCGCTTTGCCGGTCCGCCACCCAATGCGCGCCGACCGGCGCGCCGGCGGCGAGCAGTTCTTCGAGCACCACGTAGCGCTCGAGCGCGCTGCGCTCGTGGCCGCCGAAGCGCTTGGGCCAGGTCATGCCGATCCAGCCGCGCTCGCCTAAGCGGCGGCTGAACTCCGGGTTCGCGCCCGACCAGTTGCGGTTG
>JANOLA010000662.1:0-6284 GCA_031419535.1 Burkholderiales bacterium
GGTTGACGACAAACACCACCTCACGCTGCTGTGCAAGGACCTGAGCGAGCTGTCCAGCTACGCGCGCGTCGACAACCGCCAGTACCGCATGCTCAAGCTCGGAACGCCCGGCCCCTTCACCTTCATTCTGGAGGCGACCAAGGAAGTACCGCGCCGTCTGTCGCACCCCTCGCGGCGCACGATCGGCTTGCGCGTCCCCGACCACAAGGTGGCACAGCAACTGCTCGCTGAACTCGGCCAGCCTTTGCTCGCCACAACGTTGATCGCGCCGGGCCAGACCGAACCGATGAACGACGCGAGGCAAATTCGCAGCCACTTCCAGAAACTGATTCAGGCGGTGCTCGACGCGGGCGCGTGCTCGATGTTGCCCACCACCGTGGTCGATCTGAGTGGCGCAGAAGCCGTGTTGCTGCGCCTGGGTCGAGGCGATCCGGGCTTGCTCGGGCTGGCGCGGCAGCCTGCGCCTGACCCGTAACCCGTACAACGTTGGGCCCGGCGCCGCGGACCCGTGCGCGACTCAGACCCCGGTG
Source organism: Burkholderiales bacterium (assembly GCA_031419535.1). Lineage (GTDB taxonomy): Bacteria > Pseudomonadota > Gammaproteobacteria > Burkholderiales > Burkholderiaceae_C > JAEMQF01. The sequence goes on from JANOLA010000662.1 coordinate 531, forward strand.
GGCAAAGGACCGCGTTCGATGCGCGCGACCGCGGAGTGGTTGTGGATCGACTCGAAGTTTTCGACATCGACCCGGTACCGCCCCACGCGAGCGTCGGCATTGAGCCGCAGCGCCACGTCGCGGACCATGTCTTCCACGAACTTCGGGTTCTCGTAGGCGCGCTCGGTGACCCATTTTTCGTCGGTGCGCTTCAGCAAGGCCCAAATTTCGCTGGACGCGCTGTCTTCGGCGAAGCGCACCAACTCCTGCCAGCCGATCTCTGCGAGCAACTCGACGCATACCTCGACCATCGAGCGCTGGTTGTGCGCGCCGTACTCCGAAATTTCCTTCGAACAAGGGCACAGCGACTTGACCGGCACCGTCACGCTGGCCCACACCGACGCCGCGCCGTCACGCTGCTGCGCGACCCAGCGGCCCTGGTACTCCAGCAGGCTTTGCACCCCCGAAACCGGCGCCCGCTTGCGCAGGAAAAACGGAAACCGCGCCTCGACGCGCCCTTCGCTGGCGCCCAGCCGCTCAAGCATCGCGGGCAGCTCGACGCGCAGGCTCGCGAAGTCGAGTGGCCCGTGCAAGGCGTCGAGCCACGCCACCAGGCGCGACATGTGGGTGCCCTTGCGCTGCGCCGGCAGCGCAACATCCAGGTCCCACTGCGCAACACTGTTAGTTACCGCCGCGCCGATGCGCAGGCCGATCGGGTAACGCATCGCACGCACACCCACGCGCTGAATCGCCAAGTGGCGCTCGTCGCGCGCGCTTTGGGTGTCGGGAATGTGCTGCGCGTCCTTGAGCGTCGTCATGAAAGCATGGTTCGGGTTGCGAGGGCCTAAGAGCCTGTCGGGCTTGGCGTCGGCGGGGCTCATCGTGCCAGCAATCGGCTCCCTGCGCTGGCGCAGGGACATGAGACCCGTAGACGCTACGTTGGTCAGTGGTTCGCCACGGAACGCAGCCTGACGCCGAATCGTTCCACGATGGCACGCTCGATCCCCGGGGCATCCAGCCCGCAGCGAGCGAGCAGTTTGGCCGGGTCGCCGTGATCGATGAAGACATCGGGCAGGCCCAGGTTCAGCACGGGCTTCTGCACACCCTCGCGTGCCAGGGTCTCGAGCACCGCGCTGCCGGCGCCGCCCTGCACGCAGCCTTCTTCGACCGTGACCAGGCAGTCGTGCGTGCGCGCCAGCTCGAGAATCAGCTCTTCGTCGAGCGGCTTCGCGAACCGCATGTTGACCACGGTGGCGTCGAGCGCTTCTCCGGCCACCAACGCCGGATAGAGCACCGTGCCGAAGGCAAGGATGGCGGTGCGGCTACCGCGCCGGCGCACTTCGCCCTTGCCGAAAGGCAGCGCCGTCATCTCGGCTTGCACCGCGACGCCTGCGCCGCTGCCGCGCGGGTAGCGCACGGCGACAGGGTGGTCTTGCAGGAACGCGGTGTAGAGCGCTTGGCGGCATTCGTTTTCGTCGGCCGGCGTGAGCACACTCATGTTCGGAATGCAGCGCAGGTAGGCGATGTCGTACGCGCCGGCGTGCGTGGGCCCGTCGGCGCCGACGATGCCGGCGCGGTCAAGTGCAAACACGACCGGCAGATTCTGGATCGCCACGTCGTGGATCAGTTGGTCGTAGCCGCGTTGCAGGAAGGTCGAGTAGATCGCGACGACGGGCTTCAGCCCTTCGCACGCCAGCCCGGCGGCGAACGTCACCGCGTGCTGCTCGGCGATGCCCACGTCGTGATAGCGGCGCGGGAAGCGCTTCTCGAATTCCACCATTCCCGAACCTTCGCGCATCGCTGGGGTGATTGCCACCAGGCGCTCGTCTTTTTCGGCCATGTCGCACAGCCATTGGCCGAACACCTGCGTGAAGCTGAGCTTGGGCGGCTGCGCCGGCTTCTGGAAACCGATGGCAGGATCGAACTTGCCCGAAGCCGCGTGGTAGCCCACCGGGTCGGCCTCGGCGAGCTTGTAGCCGTAGCCCTTGCGCGTGACGACGTGCAGGAATTGCTGACCTTTCAGGTCGCGCAGGTTCTCCAGCGTCGGAATCAGCGAATCGAGGTCATGGCCATCGATCGGCCCGACATAGTTGAACCCCAGCTCTTCGAAGATGGTTCCGGGAACGACCATGCCCTTGGCGTGCTCCTCGAAACGCCGTGCCAGCTCGAACAGAGGCGGTGCGTTCTTCAACACGCTCTTGGCCGTGTCGCGCGCCGCCGCGTAGAACTTGCCGCTCATCAGGCGTGCGAGGTAGCGGTTCAGCGCCCCCACCGGTGGCGAGATCGACATGTCGTTGTCGTTGAGCACGACCAGCATGTCGACGTTGGACACGCCGCCGTTGTTCAGCGCCTCGTAGGCCATGCCGGCGGACATGGCGCCGTCTCCGATGATCGCCACCGTCTTGCGGTCTTCGCCCTTCATGCGCGCCGCGACCGCCATGCCCAGCGCCGCCGAAATCGACGTCGAAGAATGCGCCGTGCCGAAGGCGTCGTATTCGCTCTCGGCCCGGGTGGGGAAGCCGGAGATTCCACCCAATTGGCGCAGCGTTCCCATGCGGTCGCGCCGGCCGGTGAGGATCTTGTGCGGATAAGTCTGGTGTCCCACGTCCCACACCAGCCGGTCGTGCGGCGCGTTGAACACGTAGTGCAATGCGACCGTCAGCTCCACCGTTCCCAGGTTCGAGCCGAGGTGCCCGCCGGTTTGCGACACGCTGTGCAGCATGAACTGGCGCACTTCGCCCGCCAACTGAACCAGTTCGGCGCGCGACAGGCGCTTCAAGTCGGCCGGGGAGTCGATCGTTTGCAGCAACGAGTGTTTCATGAGCATGCCGGCATCCTAACTGTCGCGGTCCACGACCTTGTCGGCCAAGACGCTGAGCCAGGCGGCGTCGGTGAGGCTGCTCCGCGCCAAGGCGGCCTGGGCCTGGTCGCGCAGATCGTCGGCGTGGCGCCGTGCTGCGTCAAGACCCAGCACCGTGACATAGGTGGGTTTGTTGTTGTCGATGTCCTTGCCCGCCGTCTTGCCCAGCACGCTGGAGGCCTGGGTCACGTCCAGCATGTCGTCGACGACCTGGAATGCCAGGCCGATCGCCTCACCGTAGGCCCCCAATGCGGCCCAGGCGCTCTCGCTTGGGTTGCCGCACGCCGCGCCCATCAGCACGCTAGAGCGCAGCAGCGCGCCGGTCTTGCGCCGGTGCATGTTGCGCAACGCCGGTTCGTCGAGCGCCAAGCCGATGCTCGCCAGATCGATCGCCTGGCCACCCGCCATGCCCGCGTGGCCGGCGGAGCGCGCGAGCAAGCCGCACAGGCGCGCTTGCAAGGCCATCGGCACGCCGCTGTCGGGCGTCAACACTTCGAATGCCAAGGCCTGCATCGCGTCGCCCGCGAGCATGGCCTGCGCCTGGCCGAACTGTACGTGCACGGTGGGCTTGCCACGTCTCAGCACGTCGTTGTCCATGCACGGCAGGTCGTCGTGGATCAGCGAATAGGCGTGGATCAGCTCGACCGCGCAAGCCGCGCGCATCGCGGCCTCCCGCGACCCGCTCACCGCCTGGTTCGCGGCCAACACGAGCAGCGGGCGCAAGCGCTTTCCGCCGTCGAGAACACCGTAGCGCATCGCTTGCCCCAGGCCGGCCGGGGCATCGGCCGGAACCCACTCGAGCAGCGCGCTCTCGACGGCTTGCAACTCCGCCTTCATCCACGAATCGAATTCACCCCGGTTCATGCTCCTGCCCAGGGTTTGAGCCGGCCGTCTTCGAGAACCTTGACCTGCTGCTCCACGGCGTCCAGCCGCGAGCGGCACAGGTGCAGCAGTTCAGCCCCGCGTTCGTAGCTTTGCAACAGGCGATCCAGGGGCAATTGGCCATCTTCCATCGACGCGACCAGACGTTCCAGTTCGCTCAGCGCATCTTCGTAGCTCATCTCGGCCGTGGAGGCCTGCGCCGGCGCTGGTGTTGGAGTCTTGGCGGTCCGCATGTCCGGGGCGATTGTAGTCAGCGGATTGCGCTGGGTCCGGGCTCGCGCGCGTAAACTGCGATGGCAATTTTCACCTCGCTGCCTCGGGTAATCGAGCCTCGAGCCGCGCGGAGCCGACCGTTAGAATCCGCGGCCCGCGCAATTCACGGGTCAAGGGGCTTCGCCAACTCGGCGAAGAGGGCGTGAATCTGAAAATTCCTGGGGCACTGTTTCGATCATGTCCGACCTGAGCATCGGCATTGCCGCGCTGGACCGCAGCCGCTCGCAACTTGGCGTGGCGAGCTATTTCGACGCCGCGACCTTCGAGCGCGAATCGACCTTGGTTCTGAGCCGGGCGCCGCGCTACGTCGGGCATGAGTTGAGCGTACCCGACGTCGGCGACTACCATGCGCTGCCGCAAGAGGCCGAAGGGCGCGCGTTGGTTCGCACCCAGCGCGGCGTGGAACTCATCTCCAACGTGTGCCGGCATCGCCAAGCCGTGATGTTGCACGGCCGGGGCAGCACCGGCAGCCAGATCGTCTGCCCCTTGCACCGCTGGACGTACTCAACGCACGGCGAGTTGATCGCCGCGCCGCATTTCCCGGTCGACCCCTGTTTGAACCTGCGCAACTACCCTCTGCAACGCTGGAACGGGCTGCTGTTCGAGGCAGGCACGCGCGACGTCGCCGCCGAATTGGCGGGCCTGGGCCCGAAAGCCGAGTTTGCGTTGGACGGCTACGTTCTCGACCGCGTTCATTTGCACGAGTGCGACTACAACTGGAAGACCTTCATCGAGGTCTACCTCGAGGACTATCACGTCGGCCCGTTTCACCCGGGCCTGGGCAACTTCGTCACCTGCGACGACCTGCGCTGGGAGATGGGGCCCGACCACTCGGTGCAGACGGTGGGCATCGCCACCCCAGGCGGCAAAGTGCTCGGCCGGCCCGGCTCGGACGTCTACAAGAAGTGGCACGAAGTGGTGCTCGGCTACTCCGACGGCCGGGCTCCGAGGCAAGGCGCGATCTGGCTCACCTACTACCCGACCGTGATGCTCGAGTGGTACCCGCATGTGCTCGTCGTCTCGAGCCTGTTCCCGCGCGGGCCGCGCAAAACGCTCAACGTGGTTGAGTTTTTCTATCCGGAAGAGATCCACGCGTTCGAGCGCGAGTTCGTCGAAGCGCAGCAAGCCGCGTACATGGAAACCTGCGTCGAAGACGACCAGATCGCGCTGCGCATGGACGCCGGCCGCGCCGCGCTGCGGGCGCGCGGCGACGACGAGTACGGCCCGTACCAGAGCCCGATGGAAGACGGTATGCAGCAGTTCCACGAGTGGTACCGCGTGGCGATGGGCAAAGCTCTCTGAGCTTGCAGCAGCCCGCCGGTCCCGGCCGGCGGCCGGGTCCCTTTCTTCTGCTGGCCCAGAAGAAAGGAACCAAAGAAGAAGGCCCCAATACGATTTGTCTCGCTGACGTGGCAAGAACCCACGCAAGATATTTGTTCAATCCGTTTGTCTCGCTGGTCGCGGTTTGCACCGAGGTCTTTCGGCGAGATGGCAGCAGAGCAAACCGTGGCCAGCGAGACACCGGGCCGAACCGATGATCCGCGGAGAGTTCTTGCCACGTCAGCAAGCCAAATCGTATTTCGGGCACTTTGCTTTGGTTACTTTCATTTGTGCCAGCAAATGAAAGTGACCGCCGGCCGGGCGCCCCGGCGGGCTGCCCCGGCGGGCTGCCCCGCTCCGGGCTCTCCCACGGCGTTACAGTGCGCCGGGAGACCCAGACCCGGAGACATGACGTGAACCTTGCCATTCCCGTCGAGACC
>JANOLA010000663.1:0-2109 GCA_031419535.1 Burkholderiales bacterium
GCGACCGGGTAGTCGCCGGCGCCATTGATGCGCAGCGTGACCCCAGCGGACCCCGAAATCGTGCCACCCACGGTGTAGGTCGGCGCGGGAGTGCTGCCGCTGCTTCCGCCGCCGCCGCACGAGGCGAGGCCAGCCACCAACGCGGCCGCGATCAGGGCGACCCAGACATGCCGAATCTTCATCACAGTCTCCTTGTCAAGCTCATGCAACGCCGGGACATCCGACATCGCGAACTCTTTCTTGGCGCACCGGCACTGCGCAGCAGCCCAGGCAAGGCCGCGGCAGGGAGCCGTGCCGCCGGGGTACCGGTCGGCAAATGCGTATACAGCGGCAGCGGTCGACTTATTCCCTCGGGTGGCGCGACGCTCGAATTTGCCGGCGCGGCCGGGTCCGAGCCGCAGCCCACGGGCCGCGTGAAAGCCGCTGTTCGACCAGCGTGAAAGAGATCCGGCGAATTCTGCCGCTACTGCACCGCGACCTGGCCGCGAATCTCGCCGTTCACGCAGGCAGGGCTGTGCACGTTGAAGTAGGCATTGCCTGCGTTCAAGTCGGTCACGTTTTGCACGGTCAGCGTTGCCCCGTGCGGCACGAAATAAATCGTCGGGCGATCAGGATAACGCGCGTGGCGCTGTCGAAGACGATCCTGCAGCGGCCAGTGGCAGTTGATCCAACCCCACGAACTCTATACGCGATCGCTCGCGTAACACAGTCAACAGTCGCGTGTACTACACTCGCGCCCATGAGTTCCAACCACCTCACGCTCAGGCTGAGCAGCCAGGAAGCCATGCTCATCGAGCAGTTGCGTGCCGCCAGCGGCTTGAGCAAGTCCGACATCGTCAAGCGTGCGCTGCGCGCCTGGGCCGGCAGCTCCACTGCGGCCACCGTGGCCGACACGCCAAGCCTGTTTCATCTGGGCGAGGCGAGCTTCGGCAAGCACGCCAATCCGGCGCGGCAATCGGCGAACATCAAGTCGGTGATTCGCGCGCGGCTTCGCGCCAAGCGTCGGCCGTGAGCACCTCGGCGCCGCTGGTCGTGCTTGCCGACAGCGGCCCCTTGGCGGCGCTCTACAACCGGCGCGACAAACACCATGCGCGCGCACTGGAATTTTTTCGCTCCCACGGCGCGGCGCTGCACCTGTGCACCACCTGGGAGGTGGTGTCGGAGGTGATGTACTTCTTGAACTTCAGCGCGGCGGCGCAAGGCGATTTCCTCGAATGGCTGCACGCCGGGCACGAGCGCGGCCTGATCGACATCGCCGCGCTGACACCGGCCGACCTGCCCGGTCTGACCGCGTTGATTCGCAAGTACGCCGACCGTCCGATGGACCTGGCCGACGCCTCGCTCGTGTGGTTGGCCGAGAAAACCGGCGTCACCGACATCATCAGCATCGACCGCGCCGATTTCGCCGTCTACCGCACGAGCAAGCGCAAGGCGTTCAAGAACCGCTTCGCCCAAACTCCATGAGCACGGTTCACCCGGCAACGATGCAAGCCCTGGCCGACGCCGCCCGCGCCGCGCGCGAGCACGCCTACGCGCCCTACTCCAACTTCAAGGTAGGCGCCGCGCTGCTCGACGAGCAGGGCCGCGTCCACGCCGGCTGCAACATCGAAAACGCCGCTTACCCGCAGGGGCTTTGCGCGGAAGCCGCGGCGCTCGCGCACCTGGTGGCAGCGGGTGGCACGCGCATCGTCGCGGCGCTGGTCGTGGGTGACTCTTCCGCGCCCATCACGCCGTGCGGCGGCTGCCGCCAGAAGTTGCGCGAGTTCGCGGCCGACGATTGCCCGGTGTGGTCGGCCGACCTGCACTCCGTGACGGCGCGCTACACGCTGGGCGAGCTGTTGCCGGCCAGTTTCGGCCCCGCACACCTGGGCGGCGTGGTTCGATGAAAGACAGCGCGATGAAAGGCGCCGAACTCGACGACGCCGTCGCGCGCAGCGTGGCGCTGTTGCGCGGCCTGATCGGTGGCATGGGCGGCGCGGCGCCGCCCGCGATCGCGGTTCTGCTCGGTTCCGGCTGGGGTGCGCTGGCGCACAGCGTGCAAGACGCGGTGACGGTTCCGTATCTCGATCTGCCCGCGTTCCCGCGCCCAGGCGTCGAAGGCCACGCCGG
>JANOLA010000664.1:0-4774 GCA_031419535.1 Burkholderiales bacterium
GTTCCGGCCAAGCTGGGCAAGGTTGAATTCAAGGTCGACTGCAATGTCGAAGCGCAAAAGCAGTTCAACCTCGCGATGGCTTATTACCACTCCTTCGCCTGGACCCAAATGGCCACGCCGATCGATGCCGTGCTCAAGGCCGACGCGAGCTGCGGCATGGCCCTTTGGGCACGCGCGCTCGGCTCGATGAACAACCCCTTCGGCTGGCCGGGCAACGTGTCGACCAAGGTGCTCAACGAAGGCCTGGTCACGCTCGACGCCGCGCGCGCGGCGGGATTGAAGTCGCAGCGCGAACGCGACTACGTCGACGCGCTCGCGGTGTTCTTCAAGGACCACGACAAGCTCAACCACCGCACGCGCGCCAAGGCTCTCGAGACGGCGCTGGAGGAACACGCCAAGCGCTATTCCGAAGATCGCGAAGCGGCGATCGTCTATTCGCTGATCTTGTCGGCCAACTTCGACCCGACCGACAAGAAGTACACGAATCAGTTGAAGGCCGCCGCGCTGCTCGAACCCTTGTTCAAAGAGCAGCCCGAGCACCCCGGCGTGGCGCATTACCTGATCCACAGCTACGACTACCCGCCGATCGCCAACCAGGGCCTCGACGCTGCGAAACGCTACGCCAAAATTGCCGCCGACGCGCCGCATGCGCAGCACATGCCCTCGCACATCTTCACCCGCGTGGGCGCATGGCGCGAGTCGATCGAGGCCAACGCCGCCTCGGCCAAGGCCGACAAGGAACGCGGCTGGAACACGATGCACGCCTACGACTACATGGCCTATGCGCACCTGCAACTGGCGCAGGACGGCGCGGCAATGAAAGTGATGCGTGAGTCCCAATCGGTGAGCTTCGAGCGCGACAATTTCGCCAGCGCCTACGCCGTCGCGGCGATTCCGGCGCGCCTGTTGCTTGAGCGCGGCCGCTGGGCCGAAGCGGCAGCTCTCGAGCTCGGCGCCGCATCCGCCGCACCGACGCCGTGGGCCAAGTACCCGCAGGCCGAAGCGATCGTCGCCTTCGCGCGCGGCGTCGGTGCCGCCGGCGTCAAAGACGCGAGCCGGGCCCGCGCGGAAGTGCAGCGCCTGCAACAACTGCGCGACGCCGCGGCGGCGTTGAAGCTCAATTATTGGGTCGAGCAGATCGAGATTCAGGCCGATGTGGTGGGTGGCCTGGCGCTGGTCGCCGAAGGCAAGGCGAACGAAGGCATCGACGCGCTGCGCAAGGCGGCCGCTCGCGAGGACGCCACCGAGAAGTCGGCTGTCACGCCGGGCCCGATTGTTCCGGCGCGCGAACTGCTCGCGGGGGTGTTGCTCGACGCTGCGCGGTACGCCGATGCGCTGCGCGAATTCGAGGCGGTGATGAAGAAAGAGCCGAACCGGCTGCGCGCCACGGCGGGCGCCGCGCTGGCCGCGGAGCGCAGTGGCGATGCGGCGCGCGCTGGCGACCTGCACGCACGCGTGCTGGAGTTGGCCGCGGCCGCCGACACGCCGCTGCCCGAGGTCGCGCAGGCCAAGCGCTTCCTCGGTCGCGGCTGAGCGTGGCGTCGCTCGGCGGGGCGGGGCAGCGCGCCCTCCAGCGTGCTGCCGCCCGCTCGGTGGTCATGCTCGCGGCGTTGCTCGGGCTCGCGGCGCTGCTCGGACTCGTGGCGCCGCCGGCCGGTGGCGTGGAAAGCGATCCGCTGCCGGTGCCTGCCGACACGCTGCGCGCACAGGCGGTACGCAGCTACAACAGCGGCGTCGAGCTGCTGCTGGCGCGCAATTTCGCACCGGCCCAAGCGCGCTTCGAGGCGGCGTTGAAGCTCGACGAATCGATTGCCGAGGCGCACAACAACCTCGCGTTCAGCTTGCGCATGCAAGGCGCGCACAACTTCGAACGGTCGCTGCGCCACTACAACCGCGCCATCGAGCTCAAGCCGAAGCTCGCGCAGGCCTACATGTACCGCGGCGTGCTGTTCACCCAGACCGGCGATCTGATGCGCGCACGCGCGGACCACGCGCATCTGCTCACACTCGACCTGGGGCTCGCCGCCAGGCTCGAGAAAGCGATCCTTGGCGTGGAGCGCGACGACCGCTCAGGCATCGCCGCGCAGTACGAGTGAGAGGGTCGTCGCCCGCAACCCGGTGGCGACTCCCACCCCGGATCAGGGTTTGGCGAAGTAGCGCACCCCCGGCAGGCCGTCGAAGTGCGCGTCTTGGGTCCACAACTGCGCGCCATGCGCTTGCGCCGTGGCGTAGATCAGGCTGTCGGCCAGCGGCAAGCTGCTCCGCGTGGCGGCCAACGCCAGGTTCAGGTCGACGCCCACGACCCGGCCTTGGTGCATCAGCGTCAGCGCCGCGGCAGCGACTTCGTCGCCGGCCTCGCGCGCGAGTTTCTTCACCACTTCGTACACCGTGATCACCGGCACCACCAGGGACTCGACGGCGTCGATCTCCTTGGCGAACAGCGACGCCCGATCGGTATCGGCAAAGTGTTCGAGCCAACACGACGAATCGAGCACCACGGGTGCGGCAGGGCGGCGCTTGGACGCCGGGGTCTTGGCGGCAGCGCGGGCCCGAGTGGCCATCAGAAGCGGTCGGGTTCGCTCGCGACGGTGGGGTCCACGCCGCGCGCAATGCCGCGGTACGTGGCGGGCGCCTTCACCGGCAGCAGGCGGATCACCCCGCCCAGGCTGACCACCATCATCTTCGCGCCCGGCTTGATGCCCGCGCTTTCGCGCACCGCTTGCGGGATGACCACCTGGTACTTCGGCGAGACCGTGACAATGCTTTTGTTCATATCGATGAGTCTAGCGTTAAACGCTTTGAGTGTCGATGGCGGCAGCCGCCGTATCCGCGCCGTTCAGCGTCGTTCTCGACATCGCTCGCCCTCGGGTCTACATTTCGCGATGGAACCCGATCAGCGCAGGAAGGAGATGAAGACATGATCAACTCCACATTGACGCGTCGCGAACTTTTGTACGCCACCGGCTCCGTCGGCCTGGCCGCGAGCGCACCTGGATTCGCAGCCACCGAGCCACCGCCCGAGACGACGCGCCTGCGCCTCATCAAACTGCGCAGCATCTGCGTGGCACCGCAATACGTGGCCGAAGAATTGTTTCGCGCGGAAGGCTTCACCGACATCCGGTACATCGACCCGGGGACTGTGGGCGCGAGTGGCGTGCCGGCCGCGCGGGCGCTCGGCGCGGGCACGGTCGACATCAACGTGAACTTCGCCGCGCCGCTGGTGATCGCACTCGACGAAGGCTCGCCGATCACGCTGCTGGCCGGCGTGCACCCGGGCTGTTTTGAGCTGTTCGCGGCGGAGCGCATTCGCACGATCACTGACCTGCGGGGCAAAACCGCCGCCGTGCTCAACCTCAACTCGGCGCAGCATGTTTTCCTCGCGAGCATCGTCACCTCGGTGGGCCTGGATCCGCAGCGCGACATCAACTGGGTTTTTCACCCGCCTGAAGAGGCGAAGCGCCTGCTGGCCGAAGGCAGAATAGACGCCTTCCTCGGCTTTCCGCCCGACCCGCAGGAACTGCGCGCGAGGAACGTCGGCCATGTGCTGCTGAACAGCGCGAAAGACCGACCGTGGTCGCAGTATTTCTGCTGCATGATCGCGGCGAACCGCGAGTTCGCGCAGAAGTATCCCGTGGCGACGCGGCGTCCGTTGCGCGCCATCATCAAGGCCAGCGAAATCTGCGCCACCGATCCCGACCGCGGCGCGAAGGCTTTCCTCGACCAGGGCTTTCAGACTTCTCCCGAATACGCGCGCCAGGCCATGCGCGAAATTCCCTACGGCCACTGGCGCGACTACAACCCGGAGGAGACGGTGCGCTTCTACGCGCTGCGCCTGCGTGAAGCGGGAATGGTGAAGAGTGCGCCGCAGAAGTTGATTGCGCAAGGCACGGACTGGCGGCTGCTTGAGCAACTCAAGAAGGAGATGAAGACATGATCGACTTTTCATCGCCGATGCGGCGCGACGTTTTGCAAGCAGCCGCGGTTGCCAGCGCCATTGCCGCGCTGCCTGCGCTGGCGGCAGGCGAACCGCCACCTGAGACGAAGCGCATCCGGCTGCCGCGCTATCCGATGGACATCGCCTGCGTCAGCCCGATGTGGATCGCCGAAGAGTTGCTTCGCGCCGAAGGATTCGAGGACGTCAACTATGTACAGACGCGCCCAGCCGACATGTCAGTGCCGTGGTCCGACGTAGTGAGGGTCGGAGCCGGCGGCACCGACATGACGATCACCGACATCTTCGCCATCCTGCCTGCGCTCGATGCGGGTAATCAGGCGGTGGCGCTGGCCGGCATCCACGGCGGCTGCTACGAATTGTTCGGCACGAAGGCACTGCGCTCGGTTCATGACCTGAAGGGCAAATCCATCGCAGTCGGCAACTTCGGCCGTCGCGCCTTCGTCTCGGCGATGCTCGCGCATGTCGGGCTCGACCCGCGCAAGGACGTGACGTTCGTCGAGAGCTGGGAAGGTGTGCGCTTGCTGTCGGAAGGCAAGGTCGATGCGACGCTCGGTTTTCCGCCGGAACCGCAGATGATGCGAGCCCGAAAGATCGGCGTGTCGCTCGTCAACACCGCGATCGACCGCCCATGGTCGCAATACTTCTGCTGCATGGCGATCGGGAATCGCGATTTCGTCGCCAAGAACCCGGTCGCGACGAAACGCGCATTGCGTGCCTTGGTCAAAGCGGCGGACCTGTGCGCGGCCGAACCCGAACGCACCGCGCGCACGTTGGTCGAACGCGGTTTCATCAAGGACTACGAGCACTCGGCGCAGGCGC
>JANOLA010000665.1:0-8558 GCA_031419535.1 Burkholderiales bacterium
TCCATGCGGTCCAAAAGGGCCGGCGGAATGTTCATCGAGTTGCTGGTGGCCACGAACATCACGTCGCTAAGATCGAAGTCGACCTCCACGTAGTGGTCGCTGAAGGTGTGGTTCTGCTCAGGGTCCAGAACCTCGAGCAGCGCCGACGATGGGTCACCACGGAAGTCCATGCCGAGCTTGTCGATCTCGTCGAGCAGGAACAGCGGGTTGCGCGTTCCCACCTTGCTCAGGTTCTGCAGCACCTTGCCCGGCATCGAGCCGATGTAGGTGCGGCGGTGGCCGCGGATCTCGGCTTCGTCGCGCACACCGCCGAGGGCCATGCGAACGAACTTGCGGCCGGTGGCGCGCGCCACGCTCTGGCCAAGCGAGGTCTTGCCGACGCCTGGCGCGCCCACGAGGCAAAGGATCGGTGATTTCACCTTGTCCACACGCTGCTGCACCGCGAGGTACTCGAGGATTCGGTCCTTCACCTTCTCCAGACCATAGTGGTCTTCGTTGAGCACCTTCTCGGCGAAGGCCAGATCGTGTTTGATCTTGGTCTTCTTCGCCCAGGGCAGGTTGATCAGCGTGTCGATGTAGTTGCGCACCACCGTCGCTTCGGCCGACATCGGCGACATCAGCTTGAGCTTCTTCAACTCGCCGTCGACCTTCTTGCGCGCCTCTTTGGGCATCTTCGCGGCAACGATCTTCTTTTCGAGCTCTTCCATGTCGGCGCCTTCTTCGCCGTCACCCAGCTCTTTCTGGATCGCCTTGACCTGCTCGTTCAGGTAGTACTCGCGCTGGCTCTTCTCCATCTGGCGCTTGACGCGGCCGCGGATGCGCTTTTCCACTTGCAGGATGTCGACTTCATGCTCGAGCTGCTCGAGCAGTTTTTCGAGGCGCTTGTCGATCGCAAACAGGTCCAGCACCGATTGCTTGCTCTCCAGCTTGAGCGGCAGGTGCGCGGCAATCGTGTCGGCCAGGCGGCCGGCGTCATCGATGCCCGAGATCGACGTGAGGATCTCGGGCGGAATCTTCTTGTTCAGCTTGACGTACTGGTCGAACTGCTGCGTCACCGCACGGCGCAGCGCCTCAATCTCGGGCTTGAGCTGCTTTTCCGGCGGCACCGGCGTCACTGAGGCAACGAAGTACTCGCCGTTGTCGCTGATGCCATGCGTGTTGGCCCGCTGCACGCCTTCGACCAGCACCTTCACCGTGCCATCGGGCAGCTTGAGCATCTGCAGAATGCTCGACACGCAACCCACGTCGAACATGTCGTCGGGCTTGGGCTCGTCTTTGCCGGCGGCCTTTTGCGCCACCAGCATGATCTGGCGGCCTGCCTCCATCGCCACTTCGAGCGCCTTGATCGATTTCGGGCGGCCGACGAAAAGTGGAATGACCATGTGCGGAAATACCACCACATCGCGCAGGGGCAACAGGGGCAACGTAATCTTTTCCGCGGGAAGAACAGGATGTCCGGACATGAGAAGACCTCTCTTTCTCGAACCTATCTAGGGCCCGAGCTTTCAATTGCAAGACGCCAACCGCGCGCAGCCCGCACGCGCACTATTCAAGCTCAGGCGCTCGCCTTCTGCTCGCGATAGACCAACAGGGGCTTGGCCTCTTCCTCGATGGTGTGCTCGTCGAGCACCACTTTTACTACACCGTCCAGCGTCGGCAACTCGAACATCGTATCGATCAGTGACTGTTCCATGATGGAACGCAATCCGCGCGCACCCGTCTTGCGTTCCATCGCCTTGCGCGCGATCGCCGCCAAGGCAGATGGGCGAATTTCCAGGTCAACGCCGTCCATTCCGAACAGCTTTTGATACTGTTTCACCAGGGCGTTCTTGGGCTCGGTGAGGATCTGGATCAGGGCGTCTTCCGACAGCTCGCCAAGCGTGGCCACCACCGGCAGGCGCCCGACGAGTTCAGGAATCAGGCCGAACTTGATCAGATCCTCGGGTTGGCAGTCGCGAAAGACCTCCGACACCCGCTTTTCGCTCTTGCTGTGAACCGACGCCGCAAAGCCGATGCCCGACTTCTCGGAGCGGTTCTGAATCACCTTCTCCAGCCCGTCGAAAGCACCGCCACAGATGAACAGAATGTTGGTGGTGTCGATCTGCAGGAAGTCCTGGTTCGGGTGCTTGCGCCCGCCCTGCGGCGGCACCGAAGCCATCGTGCCCTCCACGAGTTTCAGCAGCGCCTGCTGCACCCCTTCGCCGGACACGTCACGCGTGATCGAGGGGTTGTCGGCCTTGCGCGAAATCTTGTCGATCTCGTCGATGTAAACGATTCCGCGCTGCGCCTTCTCAACGTCGTAGCCGCAGTTCTGCAGCAGCTTCTGGATGATGTTTTCGACGTCTTCGCCCACGTAACCGGCTTCGGTCAACGTCGTCGCGTCGGCGATCACGAAGGGCACGTTGAGCAACCGCGCGAGCGTTTGCGCGAGCAAGGTCTTGCCGGACCCGGTGGGCCCGATCAGCAGGATGTTGCTCTTGGACAGTTCGATGTCGTCTTTGGACCGGCTCATGTGCTTGAGCCGCTTGTAGTGGTTGTACACCGCCACCGAGAGGGTGCGCTTCGCGACCTCCTGGCCGATCACGTACTGGTCGAGGCTGGCTTTGATTTCACTGGGAATCGGCAGATCCGATTTGGCGACCTTGGAGTCGCCTCCGTCCACCGGAATCTCGTCGCGAATGATGTCGTTGCAAAGCTCGATGCATTCGTCGCAGATGAACACCGAAGGTCCGGCAATCAACTTCTTGACCTCGTGCTGGCTCTTGCCGCAAAACGAGCAGTACAGGACTTTCTCGCTGGGCGAGCCTCTTTTGTCTGCCATGAGGAGCTGGGCGCGGGGCGTTGGTGAAGCTGTGGCGGATGATAGTGGAAATGCGCAGGCCGCCTTGGCGCGGAAATGGGTGGCGGTTGCCTCTCAAATGCGTGCTTGGCAGCACCCGTCACCCAGCTATGCCGAGCGACCCGGCGCCGAGGCCGGGCGTCAAGGGCGCTTGTCGATCACCTGGTCGATCAAGCCGTAGTCCTTGGCCTCGGGTGCCGACATGAAATAGTCGCGCTCCGAGTCCAGGCGAATCTTTTCTAGAGGCTGGCCGCATCGTTCGGCGAGGATGGTGTTCAAGCTTTCACGCAGTTTGAGGATTTCGCGCGCCTGAATCTCGATGTCGGTCGCCTGCCCTTGGGCGCCACCCGACGGCTGGTGGATCATGATTCTGGAATTCGGCAGCGCCAGGCGCTTGCCTTTCGCCCCAGCAGCCAGCAAGAACGCGCCCATGCTGGCGGCCATCCCCATGCACAGAGTGGAGACGTTGGGCTTGATGAACTGCATCGTGTCGTACACCGACATTCCCGCGCTCACCGAACCTCCAGGCGAGTTGATGTAGAAGAAGATGTCCTTGTCGGGGTTCTCGCTCTCCAGGAACAGCATCTGCGCCACGACCAGGTTGGCCGACTGGTCGTTCACAGGCCCCACCAGAAAGACGATGCGCTCGCGCAGCAAGCGGCTGAAGATGTCATAGGCGCGCTCGCCGCGGCCTGAGGTCTCGATGACCATGGGCACCAAGCCCAGATTCTGTGTTTCCAACGCGCTCATTGAATGCCTCGGGGTAGTGGGGACGCAGGTGTAACGGGCGTCGATTATGTGGCGCGGGCGGGAGCCCCCGCGGCTCGAACTGGCGCGCTGGCCCGGCAGCAGCCGGCCGGTATGCGCAAAAGGCCCGATTCAGCCGGCCATCAGTTCGTCGAACGGTACTGCCTTGTCGGCCACTTTCGCTTTGCCGAGCACGAATGCGGCGACGTTGTTCTCCACGACGACGGCCTCAACCTCCGCCATGCGCTGGCGGTCGCTGAGATACCAGCGCATCACCTCGGCGGGCTTTTCGTAGCTTTGCGACAGCTCCTCGATGTGCGTCTGCAATTGATCGGGCTTGGCCTGCAGGTTGTTGCCGCGCACCAGTTCGCCCACCACCAGCCCGAGGCGCACGCGGCGCTGCGCCTGCGGCTCGAACATTTCCGCCGGGATCGGTGCCGTCTCGGCATCTTTGATGCCGCGCTTTTTCAGGTCCGCGCGCGCACTCTCGACCAGGCGCTCGACCTCGCCCTTCACCAGCGACGTCGGGACATCGAGTTCAGCCACGGCCAGCAACGCGTCCATCACGCTGGCTTTGTTTCTGGCCGCCACGCGAAACTTCACTTCACGTTCGAGATTGCGCCGCACGTCGGCGCGAAGACCTTCGATGCTGCCATCCTTGATGCCGAGCGCCTTGGCGAACGCTTCGTTGACCTCAGGCAGGTGCTGCTGCTCGATCTTCTTCAAGGTGACCATGAAATCGGCCTCCTTGCCGGCGACATCCTTGCCCTGGTAGTCGGCCGGGAACTGCAGCGCAAAGGTCTTCGAATCGCCCGTCTTCATGCCGCGCACCGCAGCGTCGAACTGCTCGAGCATCTGCCCTTCGCCGATCGTGAATTGAAAGTCCTTCGCGGAGCCGCCATTGAACGCCACGCCGTCGATCTTGCCCTCGAAGTCGATCGTCACGCGGTCGCCCACCGCGGCCGGCTCGCTCGCGGCGCGCTGCGCGAAGGTGCGGCGCTGCTTGCGCAAGATGTCCACCGTCTTCTCAATCGCCGCTTCGCTGACTTCGGTCGAAATTCGCTCGACGCTGGCCTGCGACAGGTCGCCGAGTTTGACGTCCGGGTAGACCTCGAAGGTGGCGTCGAAGGTGACTTGCCCCTCGGGCGCTCCGGCCTTTTCCGTGATGCGCGGCGGGCCCGCGACTCGCAGCTTGGCCTGGGTCACGGCGTCGGAAAACACGGCGCCGACCTTGTCGTTCATCACTTCGTAGTGCACCGAGTAACCGTAGCGCTGTGCCACCACGCTCATCGGCACCTTGCCGGGCCGAAACCCCGCGGCCTTGGTGGTGCGCGCGAGCCGCTTCAAACGCGTGTTGACCTCGCTGGCGATTTCTTCCGAAGGCAGCGTCAAGGTGATTCGACGTTCCAGTTTCTCTAGGGTCTCGACCTGTACTGACATGATGAAACTCAACCTCTTGCTGTTGTACGTGTTGGTGCGCGGGGGGGGACTCGAACCCCCACACCATCGCTGGCGTCAGGACCTAAACCTGGTGCGTCTACCAATTTCGCCACCCGCGCGGCGTGCTGGGCGAGGACATGCGCGCGCGAGCCTGGCTGTGCCAGCAAGGCCCGGGCGGGCGCCTCGCCACCGGTCGGCGCATTCTAGGGCAACGCTCAACAAGTCCCTCGGGGCGCGCCCACTCGCGAGGACTTGTTCAGCGTCGCCCTAGCGGGACGGCGCTGCCTGCTGGCCCGCTCGCGAGCCGGACGCGTCAGGGTGGCCGGCAGGCTTGACCCGGTACCACGCCGCGTACAGCGCCGGCAGCGACAGCAGGGTGAGCGCGGTGGCGACCACCAACCCGCCCATGATGGCCACCGCCATCGGCCCCCAGAAGACGCTGCGCGACAGTGGGATCATCGCCAGCACTGCGGCGGCGGCCGTCAGCACGATCGGGCGCAGCCGCCGCACCGCGGCCTCGACGATGGCATCCCACTGGCTCGCGCCACGCGCGCGGTCCTGCTCGATCTGGTCGATCAGGATCACCGCGTTACGCATGATCATCCCCATCAAGGCAATCACTCCGAGCAGCGCGACAAAACCGAACGGCCGGTCCAGCAGCAGCAAGGCCGCGGCGACGCC
The DNA here is from genome assembly GCA_031419535.1 of Burkholderiales bacterium. Lineage (GTDB taxonomy): Bacteria > Pseudomonadota > Gammaproteobacteria > Burkholderiales > Burkholderiaceae_C > JAEMQF01. The sequence goes on from JANOLA010000665.1 coordinate 5,708, forward strand.
GGCGATGCCCATCGGCGCAGTGAGAAACACGAGGATGGAGCGGCTGAAGCTTTGCAGTTGAAGCACGAGCAGCGTGAACATGATGAACAGCATCAACGGCGCGCCCGCAACAATCGAGCCTTGGCCCTTGCTGCTCTCCTCAACGGCGCCGGCGATGTCGATGCGGTAGCCGGGGGGCATGCGCGCACGAATCGGATCGAGTTGGGGATTGACCTGCCCCGTCACCGTGGCGCCCTGCAAGCCTTCGACGATGTCGCCCTGCACGGTGGCGGCGTAGTCCCGGCCCTCGCGCCAAAGCACACCGGGCTCCCAAACGAGCTTCGCCTTGGCGATCTGGCCCAGGGGAATGCTGCGTCCGCTGGACGTGGGCACATAGGCGTTGGCCAGATCGCTGAGCGCGTCGCGCTCTTCGAGCGGCTGGCGCAACACGATGTCGATGAGTTTGTCGCCGTCGCGGTACTGGCCGACCGTCGTTCCCGAATTGATGGCGCGCGCCGCCTGGGCGATACCCGAACTCGAAACGCCCAAGGCTCGAGCCTTGTCTTGATCGATGTCCAGCCGCAAGGCCTTTACCGATTCGTTCCAGTTGTCATTCACGCCGCGCATGTTCGGGTTCGCCCGCATCACGGCCTTCACCTCGTCGGCGAAGACACGCACCAACGCCGGGTCTTGCCCAATGACGCGAAACTGCACCGGATAGGGAACCGGCGGCCCATTGGGCAGCAGCTTGGCCCGGCCACGCACTTCCGGGAACTCGGTGGCCAGAATCTCGGGCAGACGCAGCCGCAACTCCTCGCGGGACGCAACGTCGGTCGTCATCACGATCAACTGGCTGACGTTGCTTTGCGGAAAAATCTGGTCGAGCACCAACACAAAGCGTTCCGCGCCGCTGCCGACCCAGGTGGTGACATGCTCGACACCCTTGAGCTTCATGACGCGCGCCTCGACGCGCTTGGCGACTTCTTCGTTCGATCCGAACGACGTGCCCTCGGGATACCAGAGGTCGACCAGCACCTCGAGCCGGCTCGAATCGGGAAAGAACTGGTTCTGCACCTTGCCCATGCCGACCGCACCCAAGACCAGCGTGCCCACGGTCAAGCCGATCGTGACCCAACGGTGCGCGACGCACCAATTCACCAGGGCACGAAAGCGGGAGTAGAAAGGCGTGTCGAACAGCTCATGCGGCTGCGTCTGGCTGCCCGACTCCGCTTTCGAGCGCAGCAGCAGCGTGCCGACGTAGGGGACAAAGTAGACCGAGACGATCCAGGAGATCAGCAACGCCGCCGCCGTGACGGCGAAGATGGCAAACGTGTACTCGCCCACCGTCGACTTCGCCAGGCCGATCGGCAGGAATCCCACCGCCGTGATCAGGGTGCCGGTCAGCATCGGCATCGCCGTCGCCTCATAGGCAAACGTCGCGGCGCGCACCTTGTCGTAGCCCTCCTCCAACTTGCGCACCATCATCTCCACCGCGATGATCGCGTCGTCGACGAGCAGGCCCAGCGCGATGATCAGCGAGCCGAGCGAAATCTTGTGCAGCCCGACGCCCCAGTAGTACATCGTGACGAATGTGATCGCGAGCACGAGCGGAATCGTCACGCCCACCACCGCGCCCGGCCGCCAATCCAGGCGCAGCGGCTTGAAGTGCAGGCCCAGGCTGATGAAGCTCACCGCGAGCACCACGCAAACGGCCTCGATCAGCACCCGAACGAATTCGTTCACCGAACGCGACACCACCTTGGCCTGGTTCTGAAACTGATGCAGCTCGATGCCCACCGGCAGCTCGGCGCGAACCGCCGCGGTGGCCTGGTCGAGCGCGCGCCCCATCTCGATGATGTCGCCGCCCTTGGCCATTGATACGCCCAGCGCGATCACTTCCGCTCCCTGGTGGCGCACCTTCACTTGCGGCGGGTCGACATAGGCGCGCGTCACCTGCGCGATGTCGCCGAGCTTGAGGCTGTTGCCGCCGGCGCGGATCGCGAACAGCTTCAGTTCGTCCACCGATGCGAATTGGCCGCCGACGCGCACCTGAACAAAGTCGGTCGGCGAGTTGATGATGCCGGCCGATTCCACCGAATTCTGTTGACCGATCTGCGCCAGCACCTGGGTCAGGTCGAGCCCGAGCTGCGCCAGGCGCTTTTGCGAGAACTCGATGAAGATCTTTTCGTCTTGCGCGCCGAACACGGCCACCTTGTTGACGTGGCGAACTTTCAGCAGGATTTGGCGCACGCGGTCGGCGTGGTCCTTCAAATCCTGGTAGCTGAACCCGTCGGCCGACAGTGCGTACATCGAGCCGTAGACGTCGCCGAATTCGTCGTTGATGAACGGCCCGATCACTCCGGACGGCAGCGTGGCGCGCATGTCGCCGATCTTCTTGCGCACCGTGTACCAGGTCTGCGCCATCTGAGCGGGCGGCGATGAATCCTGCACCTGGAAAATGATGAGCGCTTCGCCTGGCTTGGAGTAGCTGCGGATCTTGTCAGCGTACTGAACTTCCTGGAGCGTGCGCTCGAGCTTGTCGGTCACCTGCTCCGCCACTTGCTGCGCGGTGGCACCGGGCCAGAACACGCGCAACGCCATCGCTCGGAACGTGAATGGCGGGTCTTCGTCCTGGCCAAGTTGAAAGTAGGCAGCCGCGCCGAGGGCGAGCAGCACGACGAGCAGGTAGCGCGTCAGCGCCGGATGGTCAAGCGCCCACTTGGAGATGTTCATGCGCGGGCTAGGAGCCTGGGCGGCAGAAGGCGGGGCCCGCGTTCTGCCGCCCAGGCTCCAAGCCGCCGACGCGTCGCGGGCGTTCGGCAAAAGATCGTCGTGCGCGCTCAATTCGGCACCTTCGGCGGCGCTGCTGCAC
>JANOLA010000666.1:0-5852 GCA_031419535.1 Burkholderiales bacterium
CCGACTTCATGTTCAACAGCATCTCAAAGCGCGTCACCTGCTCGACTGGCAGATCGCCCGCCTTCGCCCCCTTGAGGACCTTATCGACTTGCCGCGCGATGACTGCGCTGAATTCGTCGAGCGATGGGCCGTAGGACAGCAGGCATCCGACTTCAACCGCGCCCCTGAAGCTGCACACGGTGGGTAGTCGATGCTTCAATGCGAACGCGGCGATCTTGTGCACATACCAGCCGGTGACTTCGTCGGTGGACGTCAGCAGTGCGTCTATTGACCCGGCTGAAACGCTCGAAAGAACGTCGTCGATTTCGTCGATCCGCCTGACCGGCAGCGGCACGACCCGCACGCCCAGCTGGCGAGCGGCCTCTCGAACTGAGACGAGATGAGCCTGGGCTGCTTGATCGTCAGGGTTGTAGACATGGCCCAGTCGCGTGAGCTTCGGCACGATCGCTTTGAGGAGTTCGAGCCGCTTGGCGTCGAGCTCGGGCGCCAGGCTCTCGACTCCCGTCACGTTGCCGCCGGGTCGCGCGAGGCTGCGTACCAGTCCCGTTTCCACCGCTGCATGGATGCCCCAGACGAGAATCGGGACTCGCTCGGTCGTCTGTTTCGCTGCGAAACCAGAGAGGTTCCCGAACGCGACGATCACATCGACCTTCTTGCCAACGAGTTCGCTTGCGGCCTCGGGCAGCCGTTCGGTATCCCAGTACGCCTGGCCAAACTCGAAATCGACATTCTTGCCGCGGGTGTAGCCCAGGCCCTGCAGTGCCTTAGCGACGCCAAATTGTGCAGCCCCGGGCCCGGCCGCAAGCGAAAGGAATCCGATGCGCGCGACCTTCTCCGTCTGCTGGGCATGTGCCGACGCAAGCAACGCCGCGTAGGCCAGCATCAGGCAGGTCCCCCAAGTTGAAATCTTGAGGTTTGTTTTCACAGCATCTCCTCCGATCTGTTCTTCGGGATGCCCGTAGCGGCGAGCCGCCCGCCTTGCTCATTGGATCACGCTTGCCGCCTATTTCCGTGCCTTTGCGAGTTAAGCGCTCCAACTAGAACGCCAACGCCGCGCGGTGCGCGTCGGAGTCGATCTCGGTCGTCGCCCCGCGATCGATGATCTCGCCCTTGGCCATCACGACAAAGCGCTGCGTCACGCGCCGCACCAGGTTCAGGTGCTGCTCGACGACGAGAATGCCGGTGCCGGCCTCGCGAATCTTGTTGAAGGTGCGCACCAGTTCGTCCACCAGAATCGGTGACAGGCCTTCGCTAGGCTCGTCCAGAAGCAGCACGCGCGGGTTCGCGAGCAACGCGCGACCCACCGCCAGCATCTGCTGTTGGCCGCCGCTCAGCGCGGTGCCCATCGCGTCGCGCCGCACTTTCAGGATCGGGAACAGCGCGAACACGCTCTCGAGCGTCCAGTGGCCCTTGCGCCCTGGCGCCGCGCCGAGCAGCAGGTTCTCCTGCACCGTGAGGTGCGGCAGGATCAGTCGCCCTTGCGGCGAGATGCTGACGCCGTGTTTCGGTGCGGCGTAGGCGGGCAGCTTTTCGATGGCCACACCTCCCAGCTGAATGCTGCCGCCCTTGATGGTGGTGCCGCCGAAGAAGCTGTTCAACAGCGTCGACTTGCCGGCGCCGTTCTTGCCGACCACGGCCACCGATTCGCCTTCGTCGACGTCGAGGTTCACGCCGCGCAGCACGACCGACTTGCCGTAGCCCGCCGTTAGCCCCTGGATGCGCAGAAAACTCACTGGTGCACCCTCGCGCTTCGCGCGGTCCCGCCGAGCGGGACGGAGCGCCCCAAGGCCCCGTAGGGGCCACTGCGTGGCCCTTGGAGCGGCCGGGCGGGGGCGCTCACGCCGCCGTCCCCAGGTACGCCGCGATCACGCGTGCATCCTTGCGCACCACGTCGGGCTTGCCGGTGACGATGAGCTGGCCGAGGTCGAGCGCGGTCACGTCGTCGCAGAAGCGGAACACCGCGTCCACATCGTGCTCGACGACGAGCGCCGTTACGCCGCGCTGCTTGACGAGCTTTTGCAAGTGTTCGAACAGCGAAATCGTTTCGGTCGTCGACAAACCTGCCGCGGGTTCGTCCAGCAGCATCAGGCTCGGCTTGCCCACCATCGCCAGCGCGATGTCGACGCGCCGCTGGTCGCCGTAGGCGATGCTGTCGGCGGGCTCGTCGAGCGCGGCGCGCAGCTCGAAGGCGTCGACGATTTCATCGAGGTTCGGCTCGCCCAGCTGCGACGCGACGAGCTCGAGTTGCTCGCGCACCGTGAGCCCGGGGAAAATGCTGGTGCGCTGGAACGAGCGCGACATGCCGGCGCGGCGCCGCGCCTCGACGCTGTGGGCGCTGATGTCCACGCCATTCACGAACACGCGGCCCCGCGTGGGATTGCGCCGGCCAGTGATGGCGTCCATCAATGTCGTCTTGCCTGCGCCGTTAGGCCCGATGATGCCGTGCAGCACACCGCGTTGCGCGACTTCCAGGTTCACGCCTTCCAGCGCTTGCACGCTGCCGTAGCTGACGCTCAGGTTTTCGATGCGCAGCATGTGTCTCTCTCAGATTGGCTTGCGGCGCGCGCGCTGCCAGAGTTGGATCAGGAAACCCATCGCGCCCTTGGGGAAGGCGGAGATCATCAAGACGACGGCAATGCCGGTCAGCAGCTCCAGGTAGCCGGTGGCGCCGAACGCGTCTTGCCCCCAGGTGTAGAGCAGCGCGCCGAACAGCGGCCCGGCCACCGTTCCCGCACCGCCCACGAGCATCGCCACGAGCGAATGACCGCCGGTGGCGAAGTCCAGCGCTTCGGGGGATGCGAAGGCCGAGTTCAGGCCCATCAGCACACCCGCCACCGACACCATGAAGCTCGCGAGGGTGAACGCCATCAGGCGCGGCAGGTAGGTGTTGAAGCCTGAAAAACGCATGCGCTCTTCGTTCGCCTGCGTCGCGCGCAGCACCTGGCCGAAGCGCGAGTTCGACGCCAGCCACGCGATCAGCAGCACCGCGCACAGCGCCAGCCAGGCGAGAGGCCAGAAGCTCACCGGCTTGCCGAGTGCGCTTTGACTGAGCGTGAAGAACGTGCCTTTGAACGTCATCGCCAGGCCGTCGTCGCCGCCGGTGATGGGGCGCATCACCTGCAAGGTGGAAATCGACTTGAGCATCTGCGCGAGGGCGAGCGTCAGCATCGCGAACGGCAGCGGCCGCGCCCGCACGACGAGCGCGCCCACCAGGGCCGCGAACAGCGTGCTGGACACGAGCGCAAACGCCACCGCGCTGTGCAGTCCCATGCCGAGTTTCATCGATGCGATGCCGAGCAGGTACGCCGGCAGCCCGATGAACGCCGCCACGCCGAACATCACCGTGCCGCATTGGTGCATCAGGAAGCCGATGCCGACCGCCGCCACGCCGAGCACGATGCCGTTGATGAGCAGCCCAAGATAGAACTTGCTCGTGATGAGCTGCGGCGCGAACAGACCCGCCACCACCACGAGCAGCGCCAGCCAGAACCCGCGCGAGCGAAGCGCCTTCACCCGACCCGCCCTCGGCCAAAGCCCTGCGGCCGCCACAGCAGCACGATGAACAGCAGCAGATACGGCGCGAGCACCGCGACCGAGGGCAGCAGTACGGTGCCGATCACCTGGATGAAGCCGTAGACCACGGCAGCGGCAATCGCGCCGCCGATGCTGCCCAGGCCTCCGACGACGACGACGATCAGGCAGCTGATGAGAATCGACGCGCCCATGCCCGGGTCCACCGACAGGTAAGGCCCGGCCAGCACGCCCGCCAGCCCGGCGAACGCACTACCCAGGCACACCACGAGCAGGCTCAGCCGATCGGTGTTCACGCCCATCATGCGCGCCACATGCGGCTGCTGGCTCACGGCGCGCGTGTGCATGCCGCTGCGCGTGTACTTGAGCCACGCCGCGAGCAGCAGGCAGGTGCCGAAACCCATGCCGATCAGGAACAGGCGATACACCGGGTACATCGTCCCCAACAGTTGGGTTGAGCCGGCCAGCACCGCGGGCGGATCCACCGCCAACGGCACCGTGCCCCAGATCTTGTGCACCGCCGGCCCGACGATCAGGCCGATGCCGAAGGTGACGAGCGCCACGTCCATGTGGGAACGCTTTTGCAGCGGCCGCAGCACCGCGAGTTCGAACACGACGCCCAGCACCGCGAGCACGAGCGGCACGACGACCAGCGCGGCCCAGAAGTTCATCGACTTCGTGACGCTGAAGCCGAGGTAGGCGCCGAGCATGTAGAACGCGCCGTGTCCGAAGTTCATCACGTCGCGCAGGCCGAAGATGAGCGCCAGGCCGCTCGCCAGAATCGTCAGCAGCGACGCCAACGCGAGCGCGTTGGCGAGTTGCGCGACGCTGAAAAGCTGCGCGAAGTCCACGCGGCGGCGGCGGTGCGGCCGTGTCGCTGCTCAGCGGGTCCTGAGTAGATCCGGCTTTGCCGGGCTACTCAGTCCCCCTCGGGGGGCGGACGACGCAGTCGTCGGCCTGGGGGCGCTATGTCGCGTCACTGAGGTTTGCACTCGGGGCTCGGCGCCGGGTAGATCTCGGGGCCCGACCTCACGATCTTCATCTCGAACTTGGTCTTGCCGTTGGGTGCGCGCACCACTTGCGCCATGCCGTGCTGACGGATCAGGTGGTGATCGGCGCCACGCATCTCCACGTCGCCGAAGATCGTGGCCATCTTCAGGCCCTCGAGCGCCTTGCGCACCGCGGCCACCTCGCTCGAATTGGCCTTGATGACCCCGGCACGGAACACCTCGAGTCCGGCCATCACGTCGGCATCGGTGTAGAACGGGCGGCGCTTGACGCGCTGCTCGAACTCCTTCACAAAAGCGGCATTGCGCGCGCCGGGCAACTCGGGCGTCCAGCTCAGGCTGTTGACGACGCCGAGCACGTTGTCGCCATGCGACTCGAGCTGGAAGTCGGTGGCGAAGCCGTTGCCGATGACCATCTTGTATTTGTCGAACAGACCGAACTGCTTTTGCTGCTTGGCAAAGCTCTGGCCGTCGCTCATGAACAGCGTGACGACCAGCGCGTCGGCCGGCTTGCCCAGCTGCGAAATGTGCGTGCCGAAGTCGGTGGTGCCCATCGGCGCGAACAGGTTCTGCTGCACGCTGCCGCCCATGCCCGACACCATTTCGCCGAAGCCCTTGCTGAAGCTGTGGCCGGCGGCGTAGTCGGCCGAGATCAGGTTCCAGGTCTTCGCGCCGGTCTGCTTGACGTAGTCGTTCATCATTCGCGTCGTCAGCGCGTCGGGCGTGTTGATGCGGAAGTAGTTCGCCGCGCACGACTTCGTCATCAAGTCGTTGCTTTGCGCGTAGGTGTCGAAGTGCAGCACATTCAGGTCGCCGAGTTTGGGCTGCAACGCGAGCGAATGCGAGCTGAGCGTCTGACCCAGGATCAGCGTCACGCCGCCTTGCTGGGCGAGCTTGGTGGCAGCCGCGAGCGCGGTCGCCGGCGTTCCCGAGTGCGCCTGCACCACGAGTTCGAACTTGCGCCCCAGCGCACCGCCCTCGGCGTTCATCCAGTCCACGCCAAAGCGCGCCGCCTGTTCCACCAGATTGGCGTAGGTGGCAAACGGGCCGCTGTCGATGGTGAGCAGGCCGACCTTGATGGTGGCCTGGGCGTGGGCGGCCAGCGGCAGGCCGAGCGAGCCGAGTGCCAGCAGCGAACCGGCGGCGAGCGTGAGCAGTCTTCGGGTCGGATTGAACATTCGGGTCGCTCCTGGGCGTGAGAACCCGCCGGCATGGGCCCGCGGGGGTGGGGTGGGATCGGCGCGGGCACGGCGACATCGCCGCGATTCGTACACTACCTTACGGTACGGTCGAAAATCTACCCGATCCCGGGTG
>JANOLA010000667.1:0-4900 GCA_031419535.1 Burkholderiales bacterium
CGCGCATCTTTCAAGTTCAGCGCGATCGCCTGCTTGCCGACGTTGGGCGCGACGAAATAGCTGCGCCGGTCGTCGTCGGCGTCGGCGTCGGCGTGGGCGTTGGCGTTCAGGCGACTGCCGATGTAGCGATTCGGGTCGCCGGGCAAGCCTGCGCCGCTGGGCGTGGCTTCGATGCGGATGACGCGCCAGCCGAGCTGGGCGAAGCGCAGCGTCGCGTATGGCAGCGACAGCGCCTGCTCCATCGACAGCACGGTGCGCGGTTTCATGGAACCGGCCCTGCGCCGAATTGAGGTATGGGCCGCAGGGCAGGCAAAACGCCGTGCAGCGCGCGATACACGCGCTCCGGCGTGAACGGCAGGCTCGTGATGCGCACGCCCGTGGCGTTGTAGATCGCGTTGGCCGTGGCTGCGGCAATGCAGATGGCAGGCGCCTCGCCGACGCCTTTCGCGCCCTGCGGGCCTTCGCCGTCCATCGACTCGATGAAAGCGATGTCCATCTCGGGGATTTCGGGCGCGGTGATCAGTTTATAGTCGCGAAAACTCGGGTTGCGGATACGGCCACCTTCGACGATCAGGTTTTCGGTGAGCGCGTAGCCCTGCCCCATCACGATGCCGCCCTCGATCTGGCCTTCGATTCCCAGCCGGTTCAGCACCCGGCCGACATCGTGCGCCGCGGTCACTTTGAGCATGCGCACGACACCGGTGGCGGTGTCGACCTCGACCTCGACGACCTGCGCGGCCCAGGCATACGCGGCCGACACGTCGCCCTTGAAATTCTTGTCCTGGTGCACGCTCGGCGGCTCGTAATAGAAACTCGTCATCACGAGCTCCGCGCGCTCGCTGAAATGCAGGCTGCGCAGGAAGCGCGCGAGGTCGATGAGCGGCTCGCCGCTTGCCACACGCACGATCTGGCCGCCGCGCAGCGCCAGATTCCACGCGGCGCAGTCGAAGCGCGTTGCCGCGGCGGCGAGAATCTTCGCCCTGGCCTTGCGCGCCGCGCCGATCGCCGAATTGCCGGCGATGAAGGTGGTGCGGCTCGCGTGCACGCCGACGTCCCACGGCGTGATGTCGGTGTCGTTGTTGACGACGCTTGCTGCCGACATCGGCAGACCGAGTTCTTCGCACACGAGCTGCGCGAGCACCGTCTCCGAACCCTGGCCGATCTCCGAAGCGCCGGTGATCAGCGTGACGTGGCCGAAATCGTCGAGCTTGAGGATCGTCCCGCAGCCGTCGGACGGGTAAATCTTCGCGCCGCCGCCGACGTGCAGCATCGAGGCGATGCCGATGCCGCGCTTGAGCGCGGCTGGGCCGGTCTCGCGCTCAAGCGGGCCCGACGCATTGCGCAGCGCCGCGTACTCGCGGTGCTTGCGCTGGAAGTCGCTGCGCTGCGCAGCAGTGCGCAGGCAATCCTGAAAGCCGCAACTGCGAAACACCATGCCCTGCCCGCTCACCTCGCCCGCTTCTTGAGCGTTTTTCAGGCGGAACTCGAGCGGGTCTATGCGCAGCGCTTCGGCGAGCCGGTCCATGTGCGCCTCGACGGCGAAGGTGGCCTGCAGATTGCCGTAGCCGCGAAACGAACCCGCGTACGGGTTGTTCGAGTAGACCGCCACCGTGTGATAGTCGCAATGCGGCACGCGGTAGAGCGACGAGAAGGTCTGCATCATGACGAACGGCGTCGTCGCGCCCCACGACGTGTACGCGCCGTTATCGTGCAAGGTGTGCACCGTGCGAAACGTCAACGTGCCATCGGCTCGGCACCCCGAACGCAACGTCAGACGCACCGGCTGGCGCGTCGGCGAGGCGAGGAACTCTTCCTCACGGCTGAAAACCAGCCTGACCGGCCGGCCGGTGAAACGCGCAAGCCAGACGCAGATCACCTCGAACGGATAGATGTCGAGCTTGGAGCCGAAGCCCCCGCCGATGGGCGGCTGGATGATGCGGATGCGCGCCGCGTCCATGCCGAGAATTTCAGCGAACTCGCGCTTGTGCAGAAACGGCGCCTGGGTGTTCGAGTACAGCAGCAGGTTTCCCTTGGCGTCGAACTCGGCAATCACGCCCGAGGTGCCCAAGCAGCAATGCGTCACGTAGTGCAATTCGAAGTGGTCTTCGAGCACGACCTCGGACTCGGCTTCACCCGCCGCCACGTCGCCGTGGCTGTAGTCGAATCGCATCGCGATGTTGTCGGTCTTGCCGGCCAGCCCGACCGGCGCCCCCGGCGCAGCGCCCGGGATCGGCGGGTGCACGAGCGGTGCGCCCGGTGCGAGGGCAGCCTGCGCATCGGCGATCACCGGCAGGTCTTCGTAGTCGACCTCGATCAGGCGCAGCGCGGCCAGGGCGATTGCCTCGCTGTCGGCGGCAACGGCGGCGATCTCGTCGCGCAGGCTGCGCACGCGGTCGCGCTTGAGGGGCAGGTGGTCCTTGGCGACGCCGATCGGCCGTTGATCGGGCACGTCGGCGGCGCTGATCACGCAATGCACACCGGGCAGGGCGCGCGCCGCCGCGGTGTCGATGCGCAGGATGCGCGCATGCACTCTGGATGAACGCAGGATCGCCGCGACCAGCTGCCCCGGCAAGTGGATGTCGTGAACGTAGCGCGTCTTGCCGCTCGCCTTTTCCGGCGCGTCCATCTTCGGAATGCGCTTGCCGATCAACGTTTCGCCAGAAGCCGGCCGCGTGAGCGTCTCGTTCATGGCCGGTCTCCCACCAGCGCGTGTTCAGCTCCGGCTGCGACGATCGCCTCGACGATCTTGTGGTAGCCGGTGCAGCGGCACAGGTTGCCCTCGATGGCGCGCTGCACAGTCGCCGCCTCGGGGTGCCGTTGGGTGGCCAGCAGGTGTGTGGCCTGCACCATCATTCCCGGGGTGCAGAAGCCGCATTGCACCGCACCGTGCTCGACGAAGGCATCGCTCAGCGCTTTCGCGTTGGCGTCGCCGGCCAGACCTTCGATCGTGGTGAGTTCGCGGCCGTCGCAATCAAGCGCGAACAGCAAGCAGGCGTTCACGGAGCGGCCGTCGACGATGATCGTGCACGCACCGCACTCGCCCTCGCCGCAGCCGAGCTTGGTGCCAGTCAGGCCGACCACGTCGCGCAGCATTTGCAGCGCGCTCATCTGAACGCCGACGCGCTCGCGGCGTTGCACGCCGTTCAGCGTGAAGCCGATTTCAGTGCTGGGTGACATCGTCAAGAATCCTTCGGATCATGTTGCGTACCAGCTCCTTGCGATACCACGCGCTCGCGCGCACGTCGTCGATAGGTTTCACTTCTTCGGCGGCGCATTCGGCGGCCTGCGCGGCAAGTGCGGCATTGAGCAAGCGGCCTTCGAGCAGAGCTTCGGTGCGCCGGGCGCGCAGTGGGGTGGGCGCCACCGCGCCGAGCGCAACGCGCACGCTGTGCAGGCGGCCCGCAGCATCGCGCTGCGCGGCCAGGGCGATCGAGATCGTCGAGATGTCGAGCGCCGGCCGGGTGCCCGTCTTGTAGAAACGCGTCAGCTGTCCCGCGGGCGCGAGCGGTACACGAACCGCGGTCAGCAGCTCGTGGGGCTGGCGCACCGTGGTGCCGGGCCCGGTGAAGAACCCCTCCAGCGGGAATCGGCGGAGCTGGACAGAGCCGTCGTCAGCCAACGACGCCAATTCGACTTCGGCGTCGAGCGCGAGCATTGGCGCGAGCAGGTCGCCCGCGGGAGAAGCGTTGCAGACGTTGCCGCCCAGGGTCGCGGCGTTGCGAATCTGATCGCTCGCGAAATGGTCGGCCGCCTGGGCGAGCAGTGGCGCATGGGTGCGCACCAGCGGGTCGACGAGCAGTTGCGCAACCGTTGTCAACGCGCCGATGCGCAACGTCGCGCCTTCCAGCGTGACCGCATCGAGCCCGGGCACGCGACGGATGTTGAGCAGCGTGCCTGAGCGCGTGAGCCTGCCGGCGTGCAGCTGAGGCATCAAGTCGGTGCCGCCGGCGAGCACACACACGCTGGCGCTGTCGCGCAGCGCCGCGAGCGCGTCGACCAGGCGCGTCGGCGCGAGGTAGCTTTCGAGATCGTGCGCGACCGCATTCATGCCGTCAACTCCGGCTCGCGATGGTCAAAGCGCACCGGCTCGACATAGCGCCCGAAAACTCCGACAAGCTGCTGCGTGATCTCACCGACGCTGGCATACGCCTTCACGGCGTCGACGATGGCGCCCATCACATTGACGCCGTTGCGCGCATCGGACTCGACACGCGCGAGCGCGCGCGCCACCGCCACGCCATCGCGTTCGCCGCGCACCTGTTGCAGCGACCGCACTTGCGCGCGCGCATCGTCGGCGCGGTAGTGGTGCATCTCGACAGGGTGCTCGGCCTCGGTGTCGCTGCGATAGCGGTTCACACCGACCTTCGGAAACGCCCCCGACTCGATGCTGCGCTGCATGCGATACGCCTGCGCCGAGACGCGCGACTGGATCGTCCCGTCGGCGACGAGCTTGACGATGCCACCGGCGGCATCCGTCTCCTGGATGATGCGTTCCATCTCGGCGCGCATCTGATTCGTCAGCGTCTCGACGTAGTACGAGCCGCCGAGCGGGTCCACCGTTTCGGCCAGCCCCATTTCCTCGACGAGCAGTTGCATCGTGCGCAGCGAGAGGGTCTGCGCGTGTTCGCTCGGGATCGTGTAGGCCTCGTCGAAACAGCACAGCGCCATCGTCTGCGCGCCCGACAGCGCGGCGATCAGCGCGTAGTAGGCGCCGCGCACGATGTTGTTCTCGGGCTGCTCGAGCGTCAGGCCACCACCGCCGCCGCCGGCAATCATGCGCAGCCACATCGAGCCCGGTAGCTCCGCGTGGTACTGCTCTTTCATGATCTTCGCCCACAGGCCGCGGCCGGCGCGGAACTTCGCGACCTGCTCGAACAGGTTGCCGAAGATGTTGAAGTTG
>JANOLA010000668.1:0-4426 GCA_031419535.1 Burkholderiales bacterium
CACGCTTCGATCACCGCGTCTTCCGCGCTCCTTCCCTCAGCCAGGGCCTGGTTGATGAAGTCCACCAGCAAAATCGAGTTGCGCACGATGATGCCGGCCAGCGCGATCATGCCGATCATCGACGGCGCGCTGAACTTCGCCGCCAGCAGCGCGTGCCCGGGCATCACGCCGATGATGGTGAGAGGAATCGGCGCCATGATGATGAGCGGCGTGAGGTAGCTCTTGAACTGCGCGACGACGAGCAGGTAGATCAGCACCAGGCCAACCGCGTAGGCCGCGCCCATGTCGCGGAACGTCTCCTGCGTCACTTGCAGCTCGCCGGTCCAGCGCACCGAGTAGCCGCGGAACGGGTCGGCCGGCGGGCCGAACAGATACTCGTCGATGCTGCCGGTCCCGGGCAACGCCGCCTCTTGCAGCTTGCGGCGGATTTCGATCACGCGATACGGGGGCGAATCGAGTTTGCCCGACAGGTCGCCGATCACATAACTCACGCCTTGCAGGTCTTTGGTGTAGAGCGCGACGTCGGCAGCGCCGTACTCCACGCGAACGAGTTCGGACAGCGGCACCAGCCGTCCGTCGGCGGCGGCGAGCGGCAGCGCGAGCAGCGCATCCAGCCCGACCTGCGCCTCCAGGGGAAGCTGCAGCCGCACCGGCACCGGGTACTTGCTCTGGCCGTCGTGCAACCACGCGGCGTCCTTTCCCGAAAGCGCCGCGGCAACCGTCTGCGCCACCTTGGCGACCGGAATCCCCAAGGCCTGTGCACGCTGGCGTTGCACGCGCAGGAACGCGCGCGGCGCCGCCGCCTGGACGCTGGTATCGACACCCACCGTCTCGGGCGTGCGCCGGAACAGCTCGGCGATGCGCAGCGCGAGCTGCTGCCGCCCGGCCTCGTCGGGGCCGTACACCTCGGCGACGAGCGGCGCCATCACGGGCGGTCCCGGCGGCACTTCGACGACCTTGATGCGCGCGCCGTGGCGCGCTCCGATGCGTTCGATCTCCGGCAGCAGGCGCTGCGCGATCGCGTGGCTTTGGTCACCGCGGTGCGCCTTGTCGACCAGGTTCACTTGCAGGTCGCCGAGTTCGGCGTCGCTGCGCAGGTAGTACTGGCGCACCAGGCCGTTGAACGTGATCGGGCTCGCCGTTCCGGCATACCCCTGGACGTGTCGGACCTCGGGCTGTCGCGCGACAAACGAGGCAATGTCCTGCAGTGCCGCGGTCGTGTCTTCGAGCGCACTGCCGGAGGGCATGTCGAGCACGACCTGGAACTCGCTCTTGTTGTCGAACGGCAGCATTTTCAGCACCACCGCCTGCAACGGCACCAAGCCGATCGACATGAACAACAGCGCGGCCACCCCGGCAAGCAGCAGCCAACGCTTGCGCGCGCTTTCCAGCAGCGGGCCGAGCACCTTGGCGAACAGCTTCTCGACGCGCGATGGCCCGGCGTTGAGCGCCGCATGGGCCGCGCCGTGCGCGGCATGCGGTTTCATCAGCTTCAGCGCGAGCCACGGCGTGACGCTGAACGCGATCAACAGCGACAGCAGCATGCCCAGGCTGGCGTTGATCGGGATCGGCTGCATGTAAGGGCCCATCAGCCCGCTGACAAAGGCCATCGGCAGCAGCGCGGCGATCACCGTCAATGTGGCCAGGATCGTCGGGCCGCCGACTTCGTCGACCGCCGCGGGAATGATTTGCAGCAGCGGCTTGTCGGGCTCGAGTTGCTGGTGGCGATGAATGTTCTCCACCACGACAATCGCATCGTCCACGAGGATGCCGATCGAAAAAATCAGCGCGAACAACGACACGCGGTTCAGCGTGAAGCCCCAGGCCCATGAGGCAAACAGCGTCACCGTGAGCGTGAGGATCACCGCGGCGCCCACGATTACGGCTTCGCGCCGGCCGAGCGCGAGCCCGACGAGCACGATCACCGAGGCGGTGGCGAAGCCCAGCTTCTGGATCAGCTTGGCGGCTTTTTCGCCCGCGGTTTCACCGTAGTCGCGCGTCACCGTCACTTGCAGATTCGGCGGCACCACGGTGTTGCGCAGCGCGTCGATGCGCTCGCGCACCGCCTTGGCCACCTGCACCGCATTGGCGCCCGCCTTCTTCGTGATCGAGATCGTCAGCGCCGGGTGCACGCTGCCCGCTCTTGCTTCAGACCTCGCGCTGGGCGCGGCCACGGCTGCCGATGGCCCAGCCGCGTCGGCCGCACCTGGCGTGTGCCAGACGTGGCGTTGCGGCTGCTCGCTGCCGGCATCGACGCGCGCCACTTCGCGCAGATAGACCGGCTTGCCGTCGTGCACACCGACGACGAGGTTCGCCACGTCTTCGGCGTCGCGCAGATACTGGCCGGTTTCGATGGCGAGCAAACGCGGCGCATCTGCCGCGTTGGCGTCGCCGATGACGCGGCCCGACGGCATCGCCAGATTCGCCGCGGCAAGCGTGTCGGACAGGCGCTGCACGTCGACGCCGCGTTCGCGCAGCCGGGCCGGATCGAGCGAGACCTGCAGCACGCGGCCCGGCGCGCCGATCGTCTTCACTTCGCGCACGCCCGGCACGCGCGCCAACTCGGCCTCCATCGTGTGCGCGACAGGCGCCAACTCGGCCGCCGAGCTTGGATCGCTGCTCCACAGCGTGACGGCGACGACGGGAACGTCGTCGATGCCCTTGGGCAGCACCACCGGCGGCAGCGTTCCCAGCTCGCGCGGCAGCCAGTTCTGGTTCGCGTTGAGCACGTCGTACAGGCGCACCAGTGCTTCGGTGCGCGGCACGCCGACCTTGAACTGCACCGTCACGACCGCCATTCCCGGCCGCGCCACGGAGTAGGTGTGTTCGATCCCGGCAATCTGCGACAGCACCTGTTCGGCCGGCCGCGCCACCATGTTCTGCACGTCGGCGGATGATGCACCGGGGAAGGCGATCATGACGTTGGCCATCGTCACGTTGATCTGCGGCTCCTCCTCGCGCGGCGTGACGAGCACGGCGAAAGCGCCAAGCAGCAGCGCCACGAGCGCGAGCAGCGGCGTCAGCGCATTGTTCTGGAACGCCGCGGCCATGCGGCCGGCGATGCCTGGCGCTGGCGTGGCACCGGCTGGCTCTACGGGATGGGTCATTCAGCCCCCTTGGCGCTGCGCGCTCGCGCCCCGATGGGCGGTCCGCGTCTGAGACGGCGCGGCGCGCTCACCTCGGGTCCCCTGCCGCCGCAGCCGGGCGCGCGCCGAGCAAGCCCGCGCGAACCGCGTCGACGGCGATGACCTGGCCCTCCTGGACACCCGCGAGCAACTCGACCCGATCGCCGAGCGTTGCGCCGCTGCGAACCGGGCGCAACACGAACTGGCCGTTGTCGACCGCGTAGACAGCCGTCAACTCGCCGCGCCGCAGGACCGCGCTGGCGGGTGCGCTGAGCGCGCCCTTGCGATCCGCCGTCTGCGCCGGGGCCGGCCCGCGGAAGTGCACCCGCACGCTTTGCCCCGGGTGCGCGCCGGCGCTGTCGGCAGCCGACAGGGGCAAGCGCCATTCGACGGTCTGCGACACCGCGTCGGTGCTGGGCAGCGGCTGGCGCTGCACCGGTGCGACCGTGCGGCCGTCGGGCAGTTCGATGAGCACCTCACGCGCGCCTGAGGCGAGCAGCGCGCGCGACACCGGAACCTGCACGACGGCACGCAGCGCGCCGGGTTCGTACAGCGTCAGCACCGGCCGGCCGGCGACGGCGAGGTCGCCGACTTCGACATGCGTGGTCAGCACGACGCCCGCAAAAGGCGCCGTGACCTCGGCGTGGCCGCTGACGAGCAGCGCCTGACGGCGCTCGGCCTGGGCCTGCGCGAGGCCTGCCTGCGCCGCGGCGAGCTGGGTCAATGCCGAATCGAGCGCGGCCTGGCTGATGAAATTCTGCGCGCGCAACTCGCGCGTGCGATCGGCGCTCTGCTGCGCCGCCGTCAGCGCCGCCAGCGCCTGCGCGACAGCAGCGTCGGCACGCGCCACACCCGCCTGTGGCTCGCGCGGGTCGAGCCGCGCCAGTGGCTGGCCGCTGCGAACCCGGTCGCCGGCCTTGACGAGCAGCGCGACGACATTGCCGCCAACCTGCGCCGCGACCGTGCTTTGTTTGACGCTTTGGAGCACGCCGTCCAACGTCATCGCGCTCGCCGCGCTGCCGCGCTGCAGCGTCATGGTGGGCACGAGCACGGCCGGTGCGCCGACGGCGTGCAGCGCCCACAGGCCGGCGAGCAAGGTGCTGGCGATTCGATGGCTCTTGAACATGGCGGTCGTGGCTCCAAGTTGAAACACGGATTCGATTGAATTCAGGTGTGGACTATATACCCACCAAGGTATACAGTCAAGCGACCGTGAACCACATTCCCTGAACCAACAACCGTCCCACCACCACCGGCAGGTCGGTGCCGGCGACAACGCGCTCGAAATTGAGATCGCTCAA
>JANOLA010000669.1:0-2774 GCA_031419535.1 Burkholderiales bacterium
CGTGCCGCCCGCCGTGGTGGCCCATGCGTTCGAAGCGTCGCGCCGCTTTTTCGCGCTGCCGCAGGCGGCCAAGGAGCGCTGGCACATCGACGGCTGGCCGCATGAGGAAGCGCACGGCCGCCCGAAGCTTCCTCATCCCCAAGGGCCACGAAGGGGCCCCTTCGTGGCCCTTGGGGGCCTGACGCGCAGCGGCAGGTTAGGGGGCGCCATCAAGCGCGGCTTTGATCCGATCGGCTGGCAGTCGCTCGACCCCGGTCAACCGCCGGACGTGAAAGAGAGTTTTTATCTCGGCGTGGAGAGCATCGGCCCGAACCAGTGGCCCGACGAATCGCTGTTGCCGGGTTTCCGTGCGGCGTGCAACGTCTATTCGAAGACACTCGACGCACTCGCGCGGCGCTTGATGGCGCTGTTCGAAACAGCGCTGCAACTTCGCCCCGGCTACTTCGATTCCTACATGCAAAACCCGACCGTCACGACCCGACTGCTGCACTACCCGCCGCAACCCGCGTTAGCCGCACCGGGGCAGATCGGCTGCGGCGCGCACACCGACTGGGGCGCGCTGACGCTGCTCGCGCAAGACGACGCCGGCGGCCTGCAAGTGCAGAGCCCGAAGGGCGATTGGTTCGACGTGCCGCCGATCCCCGGCAGCTTTGTCGTGAACGTGGGCGACATGGCGCAGCGCTGGACCAATGACCGCTGGCGCTCGACGATGCACCGCGTGATCAACAAACGGAGCAGCCGCGACCGCTACTCGATCGCCTACTTCTTCGACCTCGACGCGCAGTCGCGCATCGAACCGCTGCCCAGCTGCGTGAGCGCCGAACATCCTGCGCGCTACGCGCCGATCACGGCGGGCGAGCATCTGGTGGAGATGTACCGCCGCACGACGGTGCGCGCATGACCGCGGCCGCCACGCGCCGCCGCGCCGAGCCGCGTCTGTGGAACTTCAACCCAGCAAGGCGCCTCCCCCTCGGGGGGCGGCAGCGGTATCCCGCGGCCTGGGGGCCGACATGATCCCCGCGGTCGAGATTCTGTCCGCCGAAAAGACCTACCCGAACGGCACGCACGCGCTGCTGCCGGTGGACCTGAGTGTGGCCGAGGGCGAGTTCGTCACGCTGCTCGGCCCGTCGGGTTGCGGCAAGAGCACGCTGCTGAAGATGATGGCGGGCCTGCTCGCACCGAGCGATGGCCGCATCCTGCTGTGGCGCAAACCTGTCGAGCAGGTGGAGGCCAGCGGCCATCGCCTGAGCTTCGTGTTCCAAGACGCGACGCTGATGCCCTGGGCGCGCGTGATGGGCAATGTGCGCTTGCCGCTCGACCTGGCCGGCGTGCCGCGCGAACAGGCCGAGGCGCGCGTACGCAGCGCCTTGCAGATGGTGGGCCTGGCGAAGTTCGAGTCGCACCTGCCGCGCGAACTGTCGGGCGGCATGCAAATGCGCGTATCGATCGCGCGCGGCCTCGTCACCGAACCGCAATTGCTGCTGATGGACGAGCCCTTCGCCGCGCTCGACGAGATCACCCGCCACCGTCTCGACAGCGACCTGCTCGATCTGTGGCAAGGCAACAAGCTCACCGTCGTGTTCGTCACGCACTCGATTTACGAAGCCGTGTACCTGTCGAACCGCGTTGTCGTGATGGCGGCGCGGCCCGGGCGCATCGTCGACGAAGTGCGCATCGACGAGCCCTACCCTCGCGGGCCCGACTTTCGCGTGTCCACCCGGTTCAGCCAGTACGCCAAGCGCTTGCAGGATGCGTTGCTGCGCGCGAGTGCGACCGACGCGCAAGCGGACACCGGCGCGGACACCGGCGCGGACACCGGAGTGGGCACCGAACTGGGCACTGCAAGCGACCCCGGCAAGGCCAGGCAGCCATGAACTCGCACGCGCAAAAAGTCGTCTGGCCGGCGCTCGTGGCGGTGCTGCTGATCGCGCTGTGGCAAGGCCTGGTCGTCGCATTCAAGATTCCGCACTTCCTGGTGCCCACACCGCTGCACGTGGCGCAAACCTTGTTCATCGACGCCGCGCTGCTGTTCGGCGCGCTGGTCACGACCCTGAAGATCACGCTGTTCGCGTTCGTCTGCGCCACGCTGCTCGGCGTGACAATCGCGTTTGCCTTCGTGCAGAACCGCGTGATCGAGACCGCGCTGTTCCCATACGCGGTACTGCTGCAAGTGACACCGATCGTCGCGATCGCGCCGCTCATCATCATCTGGGTGAAGAACCCGACCGCATCGCTCGTGATCTGCGCGACGCTGGTCGCGCTGTTTCCGATCATCGCCAACACCACACTGGGCTTGCGCAGCGTGAACCCGGGGTTGATGAGCTACTTCAAGCTCAACCACGCGACACGCGCCCAGACGTTGATCCGCCTGCGCATTCCCTCCGCATTGCCATACTTCTTCGGCGGGCTGCGCATCAGCTCGGGCCTGGCGCTGATCGGCGCGGTGGTCGCCGAGTTCGTCGCCGGCACGGGCGGCACCGGCACCGGCCTGGCCTACCAGATTCTTCAAGCGGGCTACCAGCTCAACATCCCACGCATGTTCGCCGCCCTGCTGCTGATCACGGTGACCGGCGTGCTGCTGTTTGCGCTGATGGCGATGTTGTCGAAGTGGGCCTTGGGTGGGTGGCATGAAAGCGAGACGCTCCATGAGTAGGGTTGAACACATCGTGGCCGAGTTCGGGTCAGCAGCGGTGCGGCGCGGCAGGCGCTACCCGCAGGGGGCTCATGCTGTGGCGGTCTGCGCTTCGCTCCGATTTCGCTGTGGTGCTCGCCGC
>JANOLA010000670.1:0-5499 GCA_031419535.1 Burkholderiales bacterium
GTCGCAGCCTCGAAGACAAGTCCTGAGGAGACCTTCCTCCGAGGGCGCGTCGATCGCCGCCACGCTGCGCGCCACCGCGCTTTGCCTTGCTGAAGTCGTATTCGTCACGCACGAACGCCGGGATCCATCGTACGCACGACCCCCAACTTCCCATGTGGCATGTGGAGTTCGAAGCAGTGGATCCCGGCGTCCGCCGGGATGACAACTTTCGCTGCCTTGTGCCAATCGCGGTGGCGCGCAGCGTGGCGGCGATCGACGCGCCCTCGGAGGAAGGTCTCCTCAGGACTTGTCTTCGAGGCTGCGACGCGAACCGCCGCGCGCGGCCGAGAGTTCTACGGCAGCCTCCCACTTCGCTTCGATGCGCGTGATGCGGCGCTCGTGTTCGCGAAGTTCGCGCGAGACTTCCTTGAGGATTTCGCCGATGCGCTTCACGTCGTCGGCCAGCTTGAGGGCTTCCTTGATAGCGCTGATCGCCTCGCCGAATACGCTCATGCCCGAGCCCCTGCCACTTTGCTCCTGCGACGCGCAGGCGTGGTGGCAGCCTCTTTGGCTGCAACCTGACCACCGGCACGTTTGGCACGAAGCTCGCCGAGACAGGCCTGAGTTTCATCGAGCCCACCCTTCAACGCTTTCTTCGCCTCGCCAACGGCCTTGTTCAGCTCGATCGTCAGCGCAACAAGTACGGCCTCTTCGTCACTCGGCCGGCGCTCGCATCGGGTTCGTACAAGTTCCGCAACACTGACCCGTTCGCGCCGTGCCTCGGCATTTAGAAATGCCTTGAACTCCGGCGAGGTCAACAACGTCACGCGTTCGGTTTTCATGATCGGCCTGGGAGGTGATATGTGCATTTGCATGGTAATGCGCAGACCGGCGGGCGTCAAGGCTCGAGGCTCGCTTTGTACTCGCCACACTGATTCAGCGCGCCGTAGGCTAAAGATATGAGATCGTCCTTCGACACCACCCAGCCCGACGCCGGCATGACGGCACCTTGAGGTCGTCGCCCCGGCGAAAGCCGAGGCCCACCTTGCACCACAATCCCAACCTTCATTTCGAACGATAGAAATATTCATGACCAAGACCGCCCTCATCACCGGCGTAACCGGGCAAGACGGTGCCTACCTGTCCGAGCTGCTGCTGCAAAAAGGCTACTCGGTGCACGGCCTGAAACGCCGCTCGAGCTTGTTCAACACCGATCGCATCGACCACCTGTACCAAGACCCGCACGTCGAGCACCAGCGCTTCACGTTGCACTTCGGCGACCTCACGGATTCCACGAATCTGATCCGCATCGTCCAGCAAGTGCAGCCCGACGAGATCTACAACCTTGCCGCGATGAGCCACGTGGCCGTGTCGTTCGAAATGCCCGAATACACGGCGAATGCCGATGGCATCGGCACCTTGAGGTTGCTCGAAGCGATCCGCATGCTGGGCCTCGAGGCGAAGACGCGCTTCTACCAAGCGAGCACCAGCGAGCTCTACGGCCTGGTGCAGGAAACGCCGCAGAAGGAAACCACCCCCTTCTACCCACGCAGCCCCTATGCCGTAGCCAAGCTCTACGCCTACTGGATCACCGTCAACTACCGCGAGGCTTACGGCCTGTACGCGTGCAACGGCATCCTCTTCAACCACGAGAGCCCGCTGCGCGGTGAAACCTTCGTCACGCGCAAGATCACACGCGCCATCGCTCGCATCGCCCTGGGCCTGCAAGACTGCCTGTTCCTGGGCAACCTGAGCGCCCAACGCGACTGGGGCCACGCCCGCGACTATGTGGAGGCGATGTGGCGCATGCTCCAGCAAGAGCAGCCGGAAGACTTTGTCATCGCCACAGGCGTGCAATACAGCGTGCGCCAGTTCGTCGAGTTTGCAGCGGCCGAACTGGGCATCCACCTGCGCTTCAGTGGCAAGGGCAAAGACGAGATTGCCACGGTGACCAAGGTCGAACGCAAAGACGTGCGCTGCAAGGCGGGCGACGTGATCGTGCGAATCGACCCACGCTACTACCGCCCCACCGAGGTCGAATCGCTGCTCGGCGACCCGGGCAAAGCCAAGGCGAAACTCGGCTGGGCACCCACCAGCACGCTCCCGCAGTTGGTGAAAGAAATGGTCCAGGCCGACTACACCGCGGCGCGCCGCGACAGCCTGGTCAAGCTCGCGGGTTTTCAGGCGTACGACTACAACGAATGAACTATCACCCGCAGCACAGCCACGTGATCCCGGCGCTGCTGCGCAAGTTTCACGAGGCCAAGCAACGCGGGGACAGAGCCGTCACCGTCTGGGGCACCGGCACACCGAGGCGAGAATTCCTCTACGCCGACGACATGGCCGATGCCTGCGTGTTTCTGATGCAGCTGCCCGACGAGCCGTTCACCGCCCTGCTGGGCAGCGATGAAGTGACCTCAGGCCGCTTCGAGCCGCCGCTGGTCAACGTCGGCGTCGGCAGCGACATCACGATCCGCGAACTCGCCGGGCTGATCCAGCGCACCGTAGGCCACCAGGGCGAGATTGTTTTTGACGACACCAAGCCCGACGGCACGCCACGCAAGCTGCTGGACGTAAGCCGGCTGGGCGGGTTGGGCTGGGCGGCGAGCACCCCGCTGGAACGGGGTTTGCGCATGGCGTACGCCGAGTTTGTGGCGACGCAGGTGTGACTGCAGGGTCTGGATCATCGGTTTTCGCGAGTGCTCCAGATGCGAAGAATGTGAAGCACATCGACAGCGATCGCGTATCTGATTTCGTATTGCCCGGCAATCAGGCGGCGCACTTCCTCCGGGTGGAACTCTTCGAGCCTCAGACCAAGGCGTGGATTTACGGGAAGCCGATCGACGGCTTCGGTAATCGTCAGCACCGATTTCGCCGCCGCCTGAGGGTTGACATCTGCCAAGAACGCATGCAGGCGAGCAAGGTCACCCAGTGCCTTGCTTGTCCATTTCACTTGCATTCAGGCAGAGGAAGAGGTTGCGAGGTTGAGAGGCTCTCGGCCCAAGCCTTGACTTCGGCGTGGTCGACCAGATGCCCCGCGCTCACGTCGGCCAAGGCTTCCTGCGTCAAGCGGTATCGCTCTTCTTCTTGCTCGACCCATGCCGCAAGCGCCTGCGTCACCACCCACCCACTCGAGCGTTCCATGCGCTTCGCGAGTGAGTCCACCTTGGCTGCGAGGGGTTCGGGTACCTGGGCGGTCAAGACGCGTGATTCAACGGATGACATTTGAGCGACTCCCAATCAGGGCTCATCATTGCACAGCAGCAGCGACGTTCGCAAGCTCCACAGCGGCAGGCGCACGGGTGCCGAAGGCGCACCCTCATTTCGCCGCAATGCGAGAGATCAAGATCGCCGCAGGGCGAAACCAGCCCGGCGAGCACCCCGCTGGAACGGGGTTTTCGCACGGCGTACGCGGAGTTTGTCGCCACGCAGGTGTGACTGCAGAGTCCGGCGCCCCGGGCGCTCGTGGCGAGGTACATGCTGCCTGCCTCAATGGGCAACCCGTTCCTGCAGCGCTTCTTGCGCGAGCGTATTGATGCTCTTGCCTTGAGCCTGCGCCTCGATGGCGAGCTTCTCATGGAGTTCGGGCGGGATGCGCAAGTTGAACTTGCCGGAGAAGTTACGTCGCGGTTCAATGTTTTTTTCCTTGCACACTGCAAGAAAGATCCGAAGCGACTTCTTGAACTCGGCACGAAGCTCCTTCGGATTCTTGCCGTAGAAATCCGCGCCACCGCTGAGCCCCAGAATCTCGCCTCGAAAGAGGTCGAGTTCCTCGTCGTATTCGATCCTGGCGTGATACCCGTCAATCCTCATGATGTTCATGCTTCGACCCCGTGCTGCTCCAGCCACTTGCGGATGCTCGCCACTGCGCCCTTGTCGGTGTTCGGCGATGGATGCGGCCGGTGAAAGACTCGCACTTCCTCCAGAACGACGGCCACACGACTGCCTTCCCGTTCACTTACCTCAGCGCCCAGTTCAATGAACAGGGCCTCGATGTCACGCCACTGGACGTTGGCGCTCGTCGGTCACGCGAAGATCAGTTCAAGAGTGCGCTGATGCCTCCGCTTCATGCCGCAACAGTACCACAAACAGGTACCGCTGGCGGATCGTGCGCCTGCTCGAAGCCGCCAGCACCGTGCCGGGCAAAAGCCTGTGGCGCTAGGCGGTACCGAGACACTTGCGATCAGGCTGGGCGAGGATGGCCTCAATCTCGCTCGACGTGTTCCTGGGGAAACTGCCCGACGAGTCGTTCACAGCCCTGCTTGGCAGCGATGAAGTGACCTCAGGCCGCTTCGAGCCGCCGCTGGTCAACGTCGGCACGGGCCGGGACATCACGATCAGCGAGCTCGCCACGCTGATTCAGCGCACCGTAGGTCACCAGGGCGAGATCGTTTTCGACACCACCCAGCCCGACGGTACGCCGCGCAAGCTGTTGGATGTGAGCCGGCTCAACGGGTTCGGCTGGGCGGCGAGCACCCCGCTGGAACGGGGTTTGCGCACGGCGTACGCCGAGTTTGTGGCCACGCAGGTGTGACTGCAGAGTCTGGTGCCCCGAGCGCACGTCAGTTTGTCTGAAGAAACGTCTCGACATCAATGCCCGCCTGCTTGAGGATCGCACGCAGCGTCCCCTCGGGCATATCAATCGAAGATGTCACGCGCAGGTGCCAATGAGTTTGCACCTGCACCCGTCTGTGCCTCGATCAGCTTCTTGGCCACATCACGCGCGATCTCGATCGTTTCCTGAATCGTGCGGCCTTGCGCTACCAGGCCCTGTACCTCATCGCTCGTAGCGAGGTACATCCCTTCAGGAAGCTTCTCGATATGAAGCTGAATGACATGTTCCACTTGAATACCCCTAAATCTGCCCGCGTCCACAAACGCCGACCATTGTGTCTCAGTTGGCCATAGGCCATTCCATTGCCCTCGCGTGCGCCATTGCCGCGGCGGGTCCCGCTCACGCGATCGACATCGCACACACCAACGTGTCGAACATCCACAGCTTCAGCCACCACTCCCGCTGGAAAACCGACTGCAACGACGACGTCTGCACGCCGACTCCCGAGCCGCAAAGCAACGCCTGTTGCTCGCCGGCCTGGGCATGATGACGCTCGTCGCCCTGCACCACAAGACCGCGCTCGAAGTGCAGCGGCAGCCCCCCCCGACCGCGGATGCCGATTGTGTCAGCCGCATGGATGACGCGTTTGGCGAACGGCGCCAGGCTTGCCAGCAGAGCCCGCCAACCGGCCACTTGCCGGTCGTCCTGGGTAATCCGCTGCATCGCGAGTTCATTGTCGTCAGAATCGCAATTGCAATTTCCATGACAACGATCGACAACGCGCCCTGGCACAAGCCGACGCGGGCGCGCCACCCCGCTCCGTGCAGCAGCAGCGCCTACCTGCTCCCGCCCCGCCCGGTTCACCGGAGACGAGTCCACCATGCGCGCGAAATGTCCCGCATGGTTGGTGGAAAGCCTACGGTCTCAGCCCCACCCCAGCGTAAACCTCATCCCAGCCCAGGCTC
>JANOLA010000671.1:0-5294 GCA_031419535.1 Burkholderiales bacterium
GCGTTGCAACTGGTGCATCGATTCTGCGCCGAGCACCGGGTCTCGCATGCCGATGGCCATGAAACTGGCGCCTTGCCAGCGCTCATGCAGGAAGTGGCTGGCGTCCCGGCTCAAGGTGGCTCCGGGTGCGCTTTCGCCGTCGGGAACCATGTTCGGAAAGGCGCGCAGCGCCGCCTTGAATTGCGCCGAAGGAAACGGCGCGTCGTACGCAGCGACTTCGGCCAAGGTCAGTTCCGGTTTGCCGCGCTGCACGAGCCGGCCCACGGCCAGGTCGGGCTGCGCGTTCGAGTACGCACGCCACTGGCGAAAGCCTTCCGTCACCTCGCCCGTCCCGAGAGCCGTGTTCATCACGAGCAGACGCTTGAATCGCTCGGGCATCGCCATCGGCAAGGTCAGGCCAAGGATTCCTCCCCAGTCCTGGCAGACGAGCATGATGTTACGCAGGTCGAGCCGCTCGATGAGGCCCAGCAGCATGTTGCGATGGCGTTCGAAGCTGTGCCAGGCGGGATCGACGGGTTTGTCGGAGCGGCCAAAGCCGATCAAGTCCGGCGCCACCACGCGCAGCCCCACGGCACTGAACACCGGCACCATGTGCCGATAGAGGTAGCTCCAGGTCGGGTTGCCGTGCAGGCACAACGCGGTCACGCCGGCGTGCGACGAACCTTCGTCCAGACAGTGGACGCGCAGCCCCTCGAAGCCCGGCAGGTTCTCGACCCAGCGCGGCGCGAACCCAAAGTCCGGCAAGTCGGCGAAGGATTCGTCGGGTGTGCGCAGCGTATTCATGGCCGAGCTCATCTCTCAGCCGGGGCGCAATCAAAGCACTTCGAACACGCCCGCAGCGCCCATGCCTCCGCCCACGCACATCGTGACGACGACACGCTTCGCGCCGCGGCGTTTGCCTTCGATGAGCGCGTGCCCGGTCAGGCGCTGCCCGCTCACGCCGTAGGGGTGGCCGACGGCGATCGCGCCGCCGTTCACGTTGAGCTTGTCCATCGGGATGCCCAGCTTGTCGGCGCAGTACAGCACCTGCACCGCGAACGCTTCATTCAGCTCCCACAGGTCGATGTCCGAGACCGAGAAACCCAGGCGTTTCAGCACCTTCGGGATCGCGAACACCGGGCCGATGCCCATCTCGTCGGGCTCGCAGCCGGCGACCGCGAAGCCGAGAAAGCGACCGAGCGGCTTCAAGCCTTTTTTCGACGCAACGGTCTCGTTCATCACGACGCAGGCACCCGCGCCGTCGCTGAACTGGCTGGCATTGCCCGCGGCGATCACGCCGCCGGGAATGGCGGGCTTGATGCTGCCCAGTGCATCGGCCGTCGTGCCGGCACGAAGGCCTTCGTCTGCGGAGACCGTCACTTCCTTGCTGCGCAGGCCGAGTGCGGCATCGGCCACACCCGCCATCACGGTGATCGGCGCGATCTCGTCCTTGAACTTGCCGGCGTCCTGCGCGGCGCAGGCCCTCTGCTGGCTCTTCGCGCCGTAGTCGTCCATGCGATCGCGATCGATTTTGTAGCGCTTGGCCACTTGCTCCGCCGTTTGCAGCATGTTCCAGTAGATCTCGGGCTTGTGCTCGCGCAGCCAGCTGTCGACCATCATGTGCTTGTTCATCTCGTTCTGCACGCACGAGATGCTTTCCACGCCGCCAGCGACGAAGATGTCGCCTTCGTTCGCGATGATGCGTTGCGCGGCCAGCGCAATCGTCTGCAAGCCGCTCGAACAGAAGCGGTTCACGGTGAGGCCGCTGGTCGTGATCGGCAAGCCGGCGCGCAGCGCGACCTGGCGCGCGATGTTCATGCCGGTCGCGCCTTCGGGGTTGGCGCAGCCCATGATCACATCGTCTACCTCCCTGCCTTCGATGCCGGCGCGTTCCACCGCCGCCTTGACCGCGTGGCCGCCGAGCGTGGCGCCATGCGTCATGTTGAAGGCGCCCTTCCAGCTCTTGGCCAGGGGCGTGCGGGCGGTGGAGACGATGACGGCTTGGGTCATGATGGTTCCTGTTCGGTGTTTGAATGCAGAGGCGCGGCGGCGGCGTTCAGGTGAATGACTTGCCTTGCTCCGCCAACTTCGCGAGCAGCGGCGCGGGCTTCCAGAACGGCGCGTCGTCGAGCGGGTTCTGCGCAAAGCGCTTCATCGCCGCGGCCACGTTGTACAGGCCCACGCTGTCGGCATAACACATCGGCCCGCCGCGGTGCGCCGGGAAGCCGTAGCCAGTGAGGTAGACGATGTCGATGTCGGACGCGCGCAAAGCGATCCCCTCTTCGACGATCTTCGCGCCTTCGTTCACCAGGGCCAGCACGAGCCGGTGCACGATTTCGTCGTCACCGATTTTGCGTGGCGCGATGCCCTTGGCGGCGCGGTGCTTCTCGATCATGTCGTTCACGACGGTCGAAGCAATCGCGTCGCGCTTGCCGGGTTTGTAGTCGTACCAGCCGGCACCCGTTTTCTGCCCGTAACGGCCGAGCTCGCACAGCAGGTCCGCCGTCTTGCTGTAGCGCACGTCAGGCCTCTCGACGTACCTGCGCTTGCGGATCGCCCAGCCGATGTCGTTGCCCGCCAGGTCGCCCATGCGAAACGGCCCCATCGCGAAACCGAATCTCTCCACCGCCTGGTCCACTTGCGCGGGCGTGCAACCCTCCTCCAGCAGGAAGCCGGCCTGGCGGCTGTACTGCTCGATCATGCGATTCCCGATGAAGCCGTCGCACACGCCGGAGACGACACAGGTCTTGTTGATCTTCTTGCCCAGCGCCATCACGGTGGCGAGCACGTCTTTCGCGGTCTTCTCGCCGCGCACCACTTCGAGCAGCCGCATCACGTTGGCGGGGCTGAAGAAGTGCATGCCGATCACGTCTTGCGGTCGCTTCGTGAATCCGGCGATGCGGTTCAGGTCCAGCGTGGAGGTGTTGCTGGCCAGAATCGCGCCGGGCTTCATCACTTCGTCGAGCTTGCGAAACACCGTTTCCTTCACGCCCATCTCTTCGAACACCGCTTCGATCACCAGATCCGCGTCTTTGAGGTCGGCGTAGTTCAGTGTCGTGCTCAGCATCGCGATGCGCTTGTCGAGCTTGTCCAGGCTGAGCTTGCCCTTCGTCACCTGCGCTTCATAGTTCTTGCGCACCACGCCCATGCCCTTGTCGAGCGCGCCCTGGCTCATCTCGAGCACGGTGACGGGAATGCCGGCGTTCAAAAAATTCATCGTGATGCCGCCGCCCATCGTGCCCGCGCCGATCACGGCGACCTTGGCGATGTTGCGCAGTGGCGTATCGGCCGGAACGTCGGGAATCTTCGATGTCGCGCGTTCGGCCATGAAGGTGTGGCGCAGCGCTTTCGATTCCGGCGTGAACATCAGGCCGACAAACAGGTCGCGCTCATGGCGCAGGCCTTCATCGAAGCGTTTCGTCACCGACGCGGCAACCGCTTCCACGCACTTCAGCGGCGCGGGGAAGTTGCGCGACATCGCGCCGACGGTGTTGCGCGCGAACTGGAAGTACGCATCCGGATTCGGATGCTCGGCACGCAGGTTGCGCACCAGCGGCAATGGCCGCTTGTCCGCCACTTCGGCGGCGAAGGCGAGCGCGCCGGCCATCAAGTCGCCCTCGACAATGCGGTCGAACAGCTTCTGCCCGGGAATCTTTGCCAGTGCCTCGCTCTTCATCGGCATGCCGCTGACGATCAGGTTCAGCGCGTTCTCCACGCCCAGCACGCGCGGCAGGCGCTGCGTGCCGCCGGCACCGGGGATCAGGCCGATCTTCACTTCCGGCAACGCCACCTGCGCGCCCGGCGCTGCGACGCGGTAGTGGCAACCCAGCGCGAGTTCGAGGCCGCCTCCCATGCACACGCTGTGCACGGCGGCGATGGTCGGCTTGCTGCTCGATTCCAGCGCGAGGATCACCGTTAACAGGTTCGGCTCGGCAAGCGCCTTCGGCGAGCCGAACTCGTTGATGTCGGCACCGCCGGAAAAAGCCTTGCCCGCGCCGGTGATGACGATCGCCTTGATCGCCGGATCGAGTTGCGCCGCCGCCAGGCCCTCGGCAATCGCGAGCCGGGTGGCGTAGCCCAGTCCGTTGACGGGAGGATTGTTCAGCGTGATCACGGCAACGTTGCCGCGCGTCTCATAGCTGGGGTTCATCTGGGTGGCCCTTTGATTGGTGCGGCGTTGGGTGCGGCGTTGGGTGCGTCGCGTGGATGCAGTGCATGGATGCGGTGCACGAGCGTGCGATTCTAGGAGACCTGAAAGACCGAGAGTTTGCCAGTCTCGTTTGCCAGTCTCGCTCCCTCTCCCTCTGGGAGGGGGCGGGGGGCGAGGCGGGGCTTTCGAGGTGCATGCACCGAGCCCGCCGAGCGGTTCCGGCTTGCAAGCCGGAACGCGCACTGCAAGTGAGGGCTCGCGGCCGCTCGAAGCTTTACCCCTAGACCTTTTGCGTCAAGCGCTGCTCGCTACACTGCCCGCCGATGAGCGCCGCCCTCGCAACCCCGATCCGCGACAACGCCGATGTCGAGCCGGCCGCGCCGCACCTGCCATGGCTGAACCGCTTTGCCGAACTCGGCAAGGAGTTCTACACCGAGCTTCGGCCGCTTCCGGTGCCAACGCCCGCCTGGGTCGCCACGAGCGCCGACTGCGCCGCGCTGCTCGGCTGGGACGCCGATTGGTCGCAGCGCGAAGACTGGCAGGCCCTGCAAGTGTTCAGCGGCAATGCGCTGTGGCCGAACATGCGGCCGCTGGCCAGCGTCTACAGCGGGCACCAGTTCGGCGTGTGGGCCGGGCAACTCGGCGACGGGCGCGCGCTGCTGCTCGGTGAAGTGACAACGCCGCAGGGGCCGCATGAACTGCAGCTCAAAGGCTCGGGGCTGACTCCTTACTCGCGCATGGGCGACGGCCGTGCGGTGCTGCGCTCTTCGATCCGCGAGTTCCTGTGTTCGGAAGCGATGCACGCACTGGGTGTGCCGACGACGCGCGCCCTGTGCGTCACCGGCTCGCCGCTGCCGGTGCGGCGTGAAGAAGTGGAGACCGCCGCAGTGGTGACGCGTGTGGCGCCGAGCTTCATCCGCTTCGGGCACTTCGAGCATATGGCGAACCAGGGCACACCGGAGCAACTGCGGCGCCTGGCCGATTTCGTGATCGACCAACACTACCCGGCGTGCCGAGGCGAAGCCCAACCCTACGCCGCCTTGCTGGAGGCCGTGACGCGGCGCACCGCGCTGATGGTCGCCGACTGGCAAGCCCTGGGTTTCTGCCACGGCGTGATGAACACCGACAACATGTCGATCCTGGGCCTGACGATCGACTACGGCCC
>JANOLA010000672.1:0-7054 GCA_031419535.1 Burkholderiales bacterium
CGCTCGGCAACGCGGCGATCCGCGCGGCGCTGCAGCGCTACCGCCGCTTCCTGCCGCAACCGGCCCATGAAGTGGCATGAAATGAAGCTGACATACCTCGACTTGCATCAAGCCTGCGGCGGGGCGCTGACTGCTTTCGGCCCAAAGCTGACATTCGTTGTTCGCCGTTCGCCGCTGCGCGCACCACAACCTCCGCGCGAAGGAAGGTGGCAAGGGGCTTGGAGCGAAAACCGGTGTTCGCGCAAGCCCAGACTGGCTCCGACCGTTCCCCAGGGCGGTGGCGGCGCCCCCGGTCTCCGGCCCACCTGCCCTCGCGCGGAAGCTGGCATGCGCGCAGCGGCGAACGGCGAACGGCGAACGTCAGCAACGGGCCGAAAGCGGCCCGTGACGCCGCATCGGCGTTTCGTGGATCGCGTGTGGCGCGAAGAGCGGTGGAGCAACTGAGATGGTGCCGTTTCTCGACCTTAAATCGATCCAACTGCACCACCGCGCCGAACTCGGCGAAGCCTTGCAGCGTGTGCTCGATTCCGGCTGGTACATCCTGGGCGACGAGGTGAAACGCTTCGAGCAGGAATACGCGGCCTACTGCGGCGCACGCTTCGCGGTCGGTGTGGCCAACGGCTTGGACGCGATGAGCCTGGTGCTGCGCGCGCTGGGCATCGGCCCGGGCGACGAAGTGATCGTGCCTTCCAACACCTACATCGCGACCTGGCTCGCGGTGAGCCATGTCGGCGCGACACCCGTGCCGGTGGAACCCGAGACGCGCAGCTTCAACCTCGATGCGTCGCGCATCGCCCAGGCCGTGACGCCGCGCACGCGTGCGGTGCTGCCGGTGCACCTGTACGGCCAGCCGGCCGACATGCAGACCATTCTCCACGTGGCGCGGCGCCACGGCCTGGCCGTTCTCGAAGACGGTGCACAAGCGCATGGCGCGCGCATTCGCGGCCAGCGCCTGGGCGCGCACGGCGACGCCGTCGCCTGGAGCTTCTACCCCGGCAAGAACCTCGGCGCGCTCGGCGATGGCGGCGCGGTGACAACGAACGACGAGTCCCTGGCCGAGCGCCTGCGCGAGCTGCGCAACTACGGCTCGAAGGTCAAGTACCACAACAATGTGATCGGCTACAACTCGCGCCTGGACGAATTGCAGGCCGCGTTCCTGCGCGTGAAGCTGCCGCATCTTGACGCCGACAACCGAAGACGCGCGCAGATCGCGCAGCGCTACCTGGCGGCATTCCAGGGGCTCGCGCTGACGCTCCCCTTCGTTCCCGAGTTCGCCGAGCCGGCGTGGCACCTGTTCGTGGTGCGCCACCGGCAGCGCGACGCCTTGGTCAAGCGCCTGGGCAAGCTCGGCATCGCCACAATGATCCACTACCCGGTGGCGCCGCACCTTCAGCCGGCTTACGCAACGATGAACCTCGGCCACGGCAGTTTGCCGATCTCCGAGGCGATGCATGCACAGGTGCTGAGCTTGCCGATCGGCCCGACGCAGAGCGACGCCCAGACGGAACAAGTGATCACCGCGGTGCGCGAAGCCGTGACCGCGATGGCGCCCGAAGCGGCCATCGCCTGAACCGCTCGCCTACTGAACCCGCCATGCAAATCACCACCCTGATCCCGGCCTACAAGACGGCGTACATCGTCGACCTGCTCAATTCGCTGCGCTACCAGACCGTGAAGTCGCAGCGCATCATCATTTCCGACGACAGCCCGCACGGCGAATTTCGCGAGGTGTTCCACTCGGCCCCATTCCGGGCGGTGGTGGCGCAATTGCCGATCGAGTTTCACGAAGGCCCGCGCCAGGGTGCGTACCAGAACCTGAAGCACCTGGTGAAGCTGTGGGCCGGGCGCTCCGAACTGATGCACGTGCTGCTCGACGACGACGTGATCTACCCCGAGTTCTACGAGCGCCACCTCGTCGCGCACGCATCGGGCAACTTTTCCTGTTCGGTGAGCCGGCGCTGGATGGCCAACCATGTCGGCCAACCGATGACCGGCCAGCCGGTGCCCGAGGCGATCGCGCGCACGCCGAGCCGCATGCTCTCGCTCACCGACGACGTGATCTTCATGACCACCGCAGCCGAATGCAAGAACTGGCTCGGCGAGTTTTCGAACGCGATCTTTCGCGCCGAGCATTGCGAGCTGCTGCTTTCGCCCAAGCTCGGCGACGTGTCGTACGCGGGCCTGTGGGACCTGGGAGCGTTCGTCGCCGCGAGCATTCGCGCGCCGCTGTGCCACATCCAAGACCACCTCGGGTACTTTCGCATCGGCCCGGGTCAGAACTCGTCGGACCCGAACAGCCCGTTCATGAAAGCCGCGCATCTGGGCTTCGTCGCGCTCGCGGTCGGCGGGCGGCGCCTGGGGCGGCTGAGCGACGAGCTGGCACGCCAGTGCAGCCGCATCATCCTGCCGGCGTTGACGCAGCGCTACGCCGCGCAGGCCGACGTGGCGCCGTTCATCGCCCTGGTCGCTGGCCTTGCCACGGGAGCGGCCGGCGCCGAAGAGCGCTTCATCGAAGCCTGGCATCAATTCCTCGCCGGCCACGGATTTTGACCATGAGCCCACTCAAGTTAGAGCGCTACAAGGGCCTGATCTCCAGGAGCCAGCCGCTCGAGCTCGAAGCCTGGGTGCGTGCGCTGCTGGTGCACTACTTCTTCCACGTCTCCGACAAGCAGATTGTTGAAGTGGACTCGCCCGCCGGCGCGCCACGCACGGTGAACCTGCTCACGCCCACCGTGTTCAAGGGCCTGGGCCGGATTCGGCTCGCCGCCAACGTGGTGTTCGGTGTGCCGCGCTCGCCGGGCAGCCACGCCTGCAGTTACGTGGAGGCGCGCACGGCGCGGTCGTTCATCGGCATCGGCGAGGGCACGACGATCAACAACCGCGCGACCCTCGTCTCAGAAGGCGCGCGGATCCTGATCGGCAAGCGCTGCCTGATCGGCACCGAATTCCAGGTGCTCGATTCGAACGCGCATCAACTGACACTCGGTCAACGCCACCTGCCCGACCAGGCGCCGCGCGACGTGGTGATCGAAGACGAGGTCTTCATCGGCAGCCGCGTCACCTTGCTCAAAGGCTGCCGCATCGGCCGCGGCTCGGTGCTCGCGGCCGGCTGCGTGGTGCCGCCGTCGTTCGATGCGCCGCCGTTGTCGGTGATCGCGGGCAATCCGGCGCGGATCGTAGGCCAGGTCGGCCAGGTCGCGCAAGCCGCGCCGCCACGCGAGGCCGCGGCCGCCTGAATCGCGGCAGCGCGCTCACGAATCGACGCCTCACACCTTTCCACACCCTGCCGAACAGGAGAACCCATGCAAGACGACCTCATCGCCTCGATCGCCAACGAATGGTGGTACTACAACGTCGAGCTCAAGCCGGGCCTCATCACCAAGGGCACGCACCTGCCGCGCGTGCCGATGATGCCGCGCATGCTGCTGCGCAACGCGAACCTGCAAGGCATGGAGTGCCTGGACATCGGCAGCATGGAAGGCCTGATCCCCGCGCTGATGGTGCGCCAGGGCGCGAAGCGCGTGCTCGCGAGCGACGCGCTGCCGCACTGCGAGAAGAAGATGAACCTGGTGAAGGAGATCTACGGCGTCGAGTTCGGCTTTCGCCAGATCGGGCTGCTCTACGACCTGAGCGTGAAGCTGAAGGATGAAGGTGCGTTCGACCTGATCAACCTGTCGGGCGTGCTGTACCACGTGTTCTCGCCGATGCAGGTGCTGGCGGGAATTCGCCCGTTGCTGAAGAAGAACGGCTTGATGATCGTCTCGACCAATGTGATGAACCGCGACGGCCACACGCTGGAATTCAACCACCGCGGCGGCTTGCAGCGCGAAACGAACACGTTCTGGTACCACTCGGTGCCGATGCTCGAGGCGTTGATCCGCTACTTCAAGATGGTGCCGATCGATTGCCTGTACTGCCCGCATTCGGAAGTGAACCCGGCCAACTTCGCGCCGGGCGTGAACAGCGGCTACATGTCGGTGATGTGCCGCGCGGTGGACGACGCCGACATCGCGGATGGCGACGCCTGGGCCGCCGGTTCGCGCCTGGCATCTTGGGAGTTTCTGTCGCTGTGCAACGGGGCGATGATGAATGCCCAGCCGCGCTCGAGCATCTCGTACCTCGGTGACCAAGACCGGCCCGCCGGCCCGACAAAGGGCATCGACCTGTTCCAGACCATTGCCGACACTAAGCATGTGGTGGGCGGCGTTGACGATTCGCGCAACGCGCACACCTTGCGGCTGGCGGATCGGTACTGATTCGTTGGTGACCTGACGCAGCCTGTTCGCGTACGGCCGGCACCGGCTGTCCGCGAGCGGGTGGCATGCGAAGTTTCGGGCGGCAGGGCGGCGACGGCGCCCTGTCAACGGTCGTTTGTGTGGCACGTCGTGGCATGCCACCCGTGTGCTGGGGGCAGGTGTCTCGGGGTGCGTTCGCAGGCCCCATTCGCGGTGTCCTGGCTGCTCGCGCGCTTGGCTGGCGTTGATGGCACTGCGCGTCGTGGACCACATCGGGTGCCCCGCGAGCGTGGGCCGGAGAAGGCACCCCGGGCCGCCTGCCCCTCGCACGGACGCTTGCATGCCGGCTGGCGCGATATTCAACGCTACCCGGCTCGAAGCCCGAGTCAGATGAGCGGCGGCGCCACCCGATCGTCAACCAGATGCGGCTCGCGAAGCAGGTTCGATGGCAGTGACGCTGTCACTGCCGCAGGTGATGCCATTGGCGCGGGCGGCGGCGCTTTCGGCTCTTCGTCGTGCGTTGCGGGCAGCGCCCCCGCAGCCGGAGCGAGCAATTCTTGCAACGGCGGCGCGCTTGTCGGTGAAACGGGATGGCGCGCGAACCAGACGTCAGCCATGGCATGTTGCGCACCGTCCGCGGTCGCGTAGCTCGACACCAGCCCGAGCAGATTGCCGTTGTCCACGTGG
The DNA here is from genome assembly GCA_031419535.1 of Burkholderiales bacterium. Taxonomy (GTDB): domain Bacteria; phylum Pseudomonadota; class Gammaproteobacteria; order Burkholderiales; family Burkholderiaceae_C; genus JAEMQF01. Next base: position 4,923 of record JANOLA010000672.1, read on the forward strand.
GTTCCGGCCAGGCCGTGCAGATCGAGCGACACCACGCCCTGTTCTGCCAGGCTGCGCAACTCACCAGCGTCGGTCTTGCCGTCCCGGTTGGCGTCAACCCACAACTGCATCGCGGCGAAGCTGGCGTCGGCGGCGCTCAATTGGCGGTCGTGGTTGCTGTCCATCGCGGCCAGCGCTGCATAGCCATTGCCGGCGCGTTCTCCGGTTGCAAGCGGCGTGGCCACGCCAAACAACTCGGTGCCGTCGTTGATCCTGCCGTCTTGGTTGCGGTCTAGCACCAGCAGGCCATCGCCCGCCGAGACCCAGCCCACCTGCTGCGCATGGCCTGTGCCAGTCAGGTCGAACAGCACACCGTTGCGCGCCGCGACGCTGCGCACGCCGTCGCCATCCAGGTCCAGCACGATCGGCGTGGCGGCGAGCAACGCGTCGATCTGCTGGGGCGACATCGCCGAGATGTCGGCCACCTCGAATGCCGAGATCTGCGCCAGCGACATCGCCGCGATGTCGCGTGTTTCAAGGCCCACGATCTGCGCCGTCGTGAACGCAACGATTTCTGCCGTGGTCAACGCCGCCGCCTGCTGAGGTGTGAACGCGGCGATCTGCGCCGTGCGCAGCGTCACGAACTGGTCGGTCGTGAGCGCCACGATCTGATCGGTCGTCAATGCCGCGAATGCGGCGGTGTTGAGCGCGCGCAGGTCGGCGGTGCCCAGGTTCGCGATTTGCTCCGTGCTCAGCGCACCCACCTGGGCACTCGTCAACGCCGCGAATTGCGCGGTGCTGAGCAGGTTCAGCTCGGCGCTGCCCAGGCTCGCGAGCTGGGCGCCGCTCAGCGAGCCCACCTGTGCCGTCGTGAACGCGACCACCTGTGCCGTGCCCAACGCCTCGAATTGGGTGAGCGAGAGCCCTTGCAACGCGGTGCGGCTCAGTGCGCGCAGGTCCGCGGTTTCGATCGCGGCGATTTGCGCGGTGCCCAGCGCCGCGACCTGTTCGCTGCCGAAACCCGCGAACTGCGCCGTGCTGAGCGTGACCACTTGCGCGGGTGCGAGCGCACCGATCTGCGCCGCGTCCCACGCGCCGACGCCCGACGCGCGCAGCACGCGCAGGTCGGCACTCTCCAAGGCGGCAATCTGCTGCGGCGTGAATGCCGCCACCTGGTCGCTGCTGAACGCAGCGAAGTGGTTCGTCGCCAGCGCGTTCAGGTCTTGCGTCGCGAGCGCGGCGATCTGGGCCGTGCTCATCGCCGCCACCTGCGCGGTCGAGAGCGATGCGCGCTGCACCGCCGTGAGCGCGTTCATCTGTTGCGGCGTCATCGCGTTCAACGTCGTTGGGCTGAGCGCACGTAGGTCGGCGGTTTCCAACGCTGCCACCTGCTCGGTGCTGAGTGCCACCACCTGTGCCGGCGTGACGGCGCCGAACTGCGCGGTCGTGAACGCGTTCAGGTCCGCGGTTTCCAGGCTCATCAGTTGCTCGGGACGGAGGGCCCGCACCTGGGCCGTGTTCAGCGCCGCGAGTTGCGCGCCGTCCAGCGCTCCCAGTTGCGCGGTGCTCAGGCTTTGCAGCACCGCCGTGCTTAGCGCGCGCAGATCGGCGGTTTCGAACGCAGCGATTTGGTCGGTTGCCATGGCGGCCACTTGCGTGGCCGACAGCGCTGCCGCCTGTGCGCTCGTCAGCGCGCGAATGTCTTCGGTTCCGAGCGCGCCGATCTGGCCGGTGCCCAGCGCCGCGATCTGCGCCGTGCCGAGCGCGCGCAAATCGTCGCTCGTCAAAGCCGCGATCTGCGCGGTGCTGAGCGCCGCCACCTGGCTCGTCGTGAGCGCGGCGAACTGGGCGCTGCGCAGCGCGTTCAGGTCGCTCGTCGACAGCGCGCTCTGTTGTGCCGCCGTCAGCGCCGCCACCTGCGCGGTGCTGAGCGCGGCCAGTTGCAGGGGGGTCAGTGCGTCGATGTCGGCGGGGCTGAGTTGCGAGATCGCTGTCGACGTCAGCGCCGCGAGCTGCGTGGTGGTGAGCGCCGCGAGCTGGTCGGACGTGAGCGCGTCGAGCTGCGCGCTGCTCCAGGCGCGCAGCGCCGCGGTGCTCAGGGCACGCAGGTCGGCGGTCTCCAGCGCGGCGATCTGGTTCGTCGTCAGCGCGCG
>JANOLA010000673.1:0-4066 GCA_031419535.1 Burkholderiales bacterium
TCAATGCGACCTTGCTCCGCGACGATTCGCCCGAGACTCACTGCCGCACGCTCACGCCACGGGATGATCGCGTGTTCGGTCGCAACCCTGCGCTGGGTCTGGGCGTGATGCATTGCCGCGTCAAGATCACCGCAATGATAGAAAACGAGTGCCGCCGACATCGCTGCGATCACGATCGTCAATGGGTGATCGAGCCGTCTCGCCAGCTCGACACCTTCATTGGCCGAATGGCGTGCCCGATCCGGATACCCCAGCGACCAATGGGCGATTGCTCCCATGCTCCGGCTGCACACCCGGTTGTCGTGGTAGGCGTAGGTTCGCCAGTGCGACTGTTCGGCAGCGCCATACAGCTCATCCACGCGATCCAGATGTTCTATGGCCTCTCGGGGACGGCCCATGTTGATCTTCGTCGTCCACATCGCATGATGCGCTTCGAGTCGCTGGTAGGCGTCGTTCGGGTCCGCGCCAGCAATCAGTTGCATTGCCGCTTCGTGGGCACTGTCGAGGCCAGTTCCGAACAGGTGACAGTTCCACAGGCCCCACAGGTTCGGGAAGCGTTCCGATCCGTCGCCGGCGTGATCGGACAGGGCTACGGAGCGCCGATAGAAGTCGCGCGTCTCCGGTGAATGCGGCCCATTCACGCCCGCCAACGCCAAGCCCATCCCAGTGCGAATCTCGAGCATCCGCAAGAAAGCTTGACTGCTCTGCGCCTGTGAATCCACGATTCCCAACGCCTGCTCGAAGAACCCCATCGCCTCCCGGTAACCGGAGCGCATAAGCGCCTTCGTCCCCGATTCGTTGAGGTACTCCACCGCTTTGTCATTCAATCCGCCACGCACCGCGTGATGCGCAAGCCGCTCGGCATACTCGCCGATGCGCTCGGCATGAGTCGTCTCGATCGCGCTGACCACCCTGGCGTGCAGCTCCTGCCGACGATTCGTGAGCAACCCGGCATACGCCACCTCATGCGTCAGCGCATGCTTGAAGGTGTATTCGAGGTCCGGGAACAGCGTCGCTTCAAACAGGAACTCCGCCGCCTGCAAGCGCGCGAGCATGGCGCGCAGCACATCGGGGTCGAGTTCGCTCGTCGCTCGCAGCAACTCGAACGGCACGTCCTTGCCGATCACCGCTGCGGCTTGCAGCAGGTGCTTGTCCTCGGGCGCGAGCCGGTCGATGCGCGCGGCGAGGATCACTTGCACCGTGGCCGGGATTTGTACCGTCTCGACGGAGTGGGCCAGCCGATGTGCGCCGCGCTCGCCAAACAGCGCGCCTGTTTCGATAAGCGTCCGCACGCATTCTTCGAGGAAGAACGGGTTACCTTCGGTGCGCTCGATCAATTGCCGGCGAATCCGCTGCAGGTCTGGTGCTGCGCCAAGCAACGCGTCGAGCAATTCGTCGGCCGATTCAGGGGGCAGCGGGTCCAGCCGCAGTTGCCGGCAGTAGCTCTTCTGGCCCCAACTGTGCTGGCCTTCGGGGCGCATGTTGACGAGCAGCAGCAGTTTCGCCGCGGGTATGCTCTCGACGAGTGCGTCCAGCACCGCTTGGCTTTCGGCATCGACCCAGTGCAGGTCTTCAAAGACGAGCACCACCGGCTGCAACTGGCTCTCGCGCAGCACCAGCCGCTTCACGGCGTCTTGAATCGCGCGCTTGCGCTGCCCCGGATCGAGCCCTTCCCAGGGGCTGGCCTCGGGCAGTACTTCGAGCAGCGCCAGCAGCGCGGGCAGCGATGGTTCAAGCGTGCGGTCCAGCGCGAGCAGTTTGCCGGTGATGCGCTCGCGCATGCGGCGCGGGTCGTCGCGCTGCTCGATCCCGAAGTAGCTTTTGAGCAGGTCAATGACGGGCCCATAGCCGGTGGCCTTGCCGTACGACACGGAGCCGGCTTCGAGGACGAGCCAGCCTTGGGTTCGCTGCGAATGCACGAACTCGTGGAACAGGCGCGACTTGCCGACTCCGGCTTCGCCGACGACGCTGACAATCTGGCCGCGCGCCTGGCCGGCGGCATCCAGCGCGCGGCTCAGGGTTTCGAGTTCGCTCGCGCGGCCAACAAAGCTGCTCAGGCCGCCCGCAGCTCGGGTGGCGCGGGCTTGCAGCCTCGTGCGCGCCGGGCCGGCGCCGATGAGTTGATACACCGGCACGGGTTGCTCGAGCCCGGCCACACGCATCGGGCCGAGGGGCTCGACGGCGACGTAGCCTTCGGCGAGCACCAAGGTATCGGCCGTGATCAGCGTCGTTCCTGGCACGGCCAGTTGCTCCATTCGCGCCGCCAGGTGCGTGGTCTGGCCGATTGCGCTGTAGTCCATTCGCAGGTCGCTGCCGATGGCACGCACGATCACTTCGCCGCTGTGGATGCCGACGCGGATTTGCACCGGCACGGCGCCGGCGCGGCGTTGCGCGTCGCTCAGCCGTGCGACCGACGCTTGCATGCGCAGCGCCGCGTAGCAGGCACGCACGGCGTGGTCTTCGTGGGCAAGGGGCGCGCCGAACAGCGCCATGATGCCGTCGCCCATCACCTGGTTCACGGTGCCTTCGACGTGGTGCACGGCTTCCATCATGATCTCGAGCAGCGGGTCGAGCATGGCGCGTGCTTCTTCGGGGTCGCGACCGGCGAGCAGCGCCATCGAGCCTTTGAGGTCGGCGAACAGCACGCTGACCTGCTTGCGCTCGCCTTCGATGGCGCCGCGCGATTCGAGGATGCGTTGCGCCAGGTGGCGCGGAACAGCAACAGTGGCCGCGGGCGTGATGCTGGAAGGCAACGCCACGCCGCACTGATCGCAGAAGCGAGCTCCGCGAGCGTTGCCGCAGCCACACCTTGTGCAACTCAGCGTGAGCGCCTGACCGCACGCGCTGCAAAACCGCGCACCCGCGCTGTTGATCGCGTTGCAGCCTGCGCACTCGATGCCGGCTGCCGTCATGCCACCCCCGACGCGCGCTTTACGCCGCAAGCGGCGTCGGTCGGGTCAGATCGCCGACGCCTGCCAGCAGACCGGCCACCGAAATGTCTTCGTCGAGCGCCTCCCAATGCAGGCCACTGCGGCTGAACTCGACCTGCTGGCGCTGTTCGTCGCTGGCGTGCAGCAGGCGCGGAAACCACGCCAGCGGCACCGCGATGACGCGGCCGTCGGACAGATCGACCCACAGGCTGTTTTCGTCGAAACGAGCGGCCTTAGCGGAAGTAGTCATTCCACGTCCTTCGATCAACTCCAGATTCGCCTCGACCTCGAGCCCAGTTCGCGCAAGGTGCGCGCATCGAGCCCGTCACTGGCCGCCACCCGCACTGCCGGGCGCAACCAGAACTTGACTTCACCGCCCTCGCCTCGCGCATGAATGTGGATTGGTTCGCGCGAACTTCCCTCGTTGGAATAGAAGAAGAAGCGAAAACCTTTGTAGCGGAAGACGACGGGCATGACGCGCAATGATAAGGACACCAAGATGCACCAGGCCCTCAGCTCAACTCGGCGCGCAACGCCCGGGCCCGTTGGAAACAGGCGGTGACGCCTTGCGGCTCGCCGCCGCTGGCACGCGCCCGAGTATCGCGCTTCACCGGCCCGGCCAAGCTCGGCTAAGCTCGCCCCATGCGACGCCTGTGGACCACCCTGATCCTCGCCACGTCGCTGACCGCAGCCGCCGTGTCGGCCGCTGCCGCGCAGAACTGCCCGCCCACGGCGCAGGCGCCCACGCCGGAGCAGATTCTGGGCGCGATGCGCAAGGCCGAGGACCGCGGGTTCCTGTGGCGTGCCGAAAAAGACGGGCGCACATCGTACTTGTTCGGCACCGTGCACCTCGCCAAGTTCGATTGGATGTTTCCGGGCCCCGCCGTCAACGAGGCCTTGCTGGCGAGCGAGACGGTCGCGCTCGAACTTGACATGCTCGACCCGGACATCCAGCGGCGCCTCGCCGCAGCGGCGAGCGTGCCGCCGGCCCAGGCCAAGCGGCAGCCCGTCGGCGACGAGCTCGCGGCGCGCCTGAAGCGCCAGGCGGCGGCCGCCTGCGTCGACAGCGCGGCACTTGCGCGCTTCAGCCCCTTGATGCAGGTGATGACGCTGAGCGTGCTCGCGGCGCGCGGCGA
>JANOLA010000674.1:0-3007 GCA_031419535.1 Burkholderiales bacterium
TAGACCATCTGCTTGCTCGCGCCGCGCATCAGTCCTTCATGCGACGCGAGGTTGAGCTGACAAGGCGCGTCGAAGCAGGCGTGGCAGCTGATGCAGCGCGCATCGAGCACCGGCTTCACGTCGCGCCAGTAGTCGGGCGCGCCCGGCGCGGCCAACTCGGCCATGGAGTGTGCGGCGCTTGCCCGCGGTGCCGGCGCCGGGTCGGGCCGCGCAGGCGCTGTCGCCGCCGCCGCCGCCGCCGCCGCCACTGCCGTTGCCGGCGCAGGCGCCTGAGGGGCGCGGGAGGAGGTCTGCTCGCCGTCCGACGCGCATTGCGCACCGGCCAAGGCCGCCAGAAGAATCGCCAGGCGTTGCGCCTGCGCGACCCAGTCATGCCGAGTTCGCAAATTGGCTTTGTCCATGGAGGCCATTTTCACGCGACTGAGCGCCGGCTCGACGATGACGTGCAACTCATCGACCGGCGGGTCGAGCGCGACGCAACTCTTGTGCGTTCGCCCCCGGTCGCTTCGCGTCCGCCCCCGCGGGGGCGCGCCACCGTCATGGGGCGGCCCGGCGACGGTTGCTCAGCCCGCGTCCGCCTTGCCGATGTCCCGCTTCGCCCGCCCCGCAGACGGCGAATCCCACCCCGCTTGAAACCGCGGCCGCGTGCCCGCCTTCAGCGGCAGACTATCGGCGGCGCGCTCGCGCGTCGGCAGCGCCTGCCGGTCGATCTCGGCCTCCAGCGTCAACGCCAAATCGAGCGCGAACACCGGGTCGCCGATGTGCCACGAGTGGTTGAAGGTGCCGTTGAACGACGAATTCGCCGGGTCCTTGCCCGCGAAGTAGCCGGTGCAATCGACGTTCACCGCTTTCGCATGCGCATGGGCCGGCAGCCCGACCCGGCCGACGCGCGGCGATGTGCCCAGGCGCTTCGCGTTGGAAACGCCCAGTACCTTGTCGTGCCGGTTCGAGTAGTTGGTGAGGCGCACGCTGCGCTCGAACATCGCGCTGGCCCATTCGCTGTCGGCGCGCAGCGAACTCGCGGCGATGTCGGCGCCGATCAGCGCGACCTGCGCGACACGCCAGTCGGCGCGGAACAGCGTGCCCTTCTTCTGCGCCTGGTTGAAGGCCTCCATAATGACGTAGGCGCCGGTCGAGTGGCCGAGCAGGTGCACGTTGATCTTGCAGGGGTTCGCGGCGTCGCTCTGTGCGTCGACGAGCAGCCCGATCGCGTCTCCCACCATGCGGTCGGCGACTTCGGCAGCGTCCGATCGATCTTCGAGGTAGTTCAGCGTCGAGTTGTCGCTCGGCCAGTCGAACGCGATCACCTTGCCGCGCCAGCCCTGTTCGCTCAAGCCGGCCTGCAAGGCCTCGGTGCGCCAGGTGATCGCTTCCATGTCGTTGTTGTAGCCGTGCACGAACACGAGCACGTCGCCGGTGGTGCCGGTGATCTCGTCTTCCACGCCGTCGGCCGCCGCGCGCACCGCCAGACGCCACCGGTCCCTGCTCTTGACCTCGTGCGACGGGTCGTACTTGCGCAGGCCTTGCGGCACGCGCAGGTAGCGCGTCGCGCCAGGCTCGGCGGTGAAGCGGCCGCGGCTGTCGACGTCGCGGGTGCAGATGATGAAGTTGCTGGTTGAGGTGACCACGTGTCCTCCTTGCAGCGCCGCCCGCGGGGGCGGGCCCGGGGCCGCGATACGAAGAATCCAAACACGGGCGAAGCTGCCACGGTACTAGGGATTGTCCTGCGCCTGTGGCCCCGGCCGCACTTGCCCTTTCACCGGGCGCGGCGCACACTGGTCGGCCCGGATGGGCCGGGACCGAAACCAACGAGGGCGTCACGCCCCTGCACAAAAGGAGACCGACGATGGAGCATCTGCAATCGCTGCGAATGGTTGACCTGGCAGCACCCGAACCCGATGACGCCTCACCCAAGCTGAAACAGCGCCGCGCCCTGCTGCGCACCGCGGGTATCGCCGCGTTCGCGGCCAGCACCACCGGCAGCGCGTTCGCGCAGGCGCTGGACCGCTACTCGCCCGACGCACCACCGACGCGCTACCCGGAGCCCGACGTTATCGGCCTGGACCCGCGCTTCAAGTACAAGCTGGGCAACACGCCCATCGTGCGCCTGCACCGCGGCACGATGTGGGCCGAAGGACCGGCCTGGAATGGCAACGCGCGCTGCCTGATCTGGAGCGACATTCCGAACAACGAAATCCTGCGCTGGTCCGAGGAAGACGGCCATGTGGGGCGGCGCTTCCGCTATCCGTCGAACTACGCCAACGGAAATACCTTCGACCACCAGGGCCGGCAGATTTCGTTCTGCCACGGCACGCGCAACGTGATCCGCTACGAACCCAACGGCAGGATCACGGTGCTGGCGGATCGCGCCGGCGGCAAGGAGTTCAATGCGCCCAACGACGGCCAGGTCCACCCCGAGGGCTGGATGTTCTTCACCGACCCCGGTTACGGCAGCCTGATGGAATACGAAGGCAACCGCCTGCCCGCCAGCGCGAGCAGCGTGCAGCCGATCCAGAAGGAGGCGATCTACCGCATCGACGCGCCGGGCCAGGTGGAGAAAGTGGCCGACGAGCCGTTCAAGCCGAATGGCCTGTGCTTCTCGCCCGACTACAAGAAGGTCTATGTGGCCGACACCGGCATGTCGCACTATCCGAATGCGAAGAGCGTGATCTGGGTCTACGACGTCGACGGCAAGCGCTTGCGCAACGCCAAGGTGTTCGCCGAGATGAACTTCGGCGGCAAGATCGGCTTTGCCGACGGCATCCGCTGCGACGAAGACGGCAACCTCTGGGCCGGCCTGGGCTGGGGCGGCGACGGCGTGGACGGCGTGCACGTGGTCGCCCCCGACGGCAAGCGCATCGGCTGGATTCGCATGCCGGAGATCATCTCCAACGTCTGCTTCGGCGGCAGCAAGCGCAACCGGCTGTTCATGGCCGGCAGCACGTCGTTGTATGCGGTGTATGTGGAGACGCGCGGCGGCACGCCGACTTGAGCAGGCGTCCGTTGC
>JANOLA010000675.1:0-3827 GCA_031419535.1 Burkholderiales bacterium
CGAAGCTGACGCACTCGCCCAGCGTGCCGATATCGTGCGGTTTTTCGGCTGGTGAAGGGGTCTGTCCGAATCGTTCGAAAGCGAAACGCGCGATGGCGATGAAAATTCGACGCGCCCCAAGCGGCCCACTCTGAAAAATACAACGGAATCAACGATGCAGTTCATCCAACAATGGGTCGAGGCACAAGCCCGGCGCCGGCCCGAGGCCACCGCCCTGGTGTACGAAGACGAGACGTTGACCTATGCGGAACTGAATCGGCGCGCCAATCGTTGGGCCTCGAAACTGCGGTCGGTGGGTGTCGTTCCCGACAGTCGAGTTGCCCTGTGCATGCAGCGGGGAATCGACCTGATCGTCGCGATGCTCGCCACATTGAAGGCTGGCGGCGCCTATGTGCCGCTGGACCCGGCCTACCCGGCCGACCGCCTGGCCTACATGCTGGCTGACTCCCGGCCGCAAGTGGTTCTCGCACACGCCGATCTGGCCAGCATGCTCCACGGAACCGCTGCACCGATTCTCCAGTTCGAGTCGCGAGGGAACGCGCTCGCGGACGTTGAACATTCGCCTGCCGACCCGTGCGTTCCCGAACTCAAGCCCGAGCATCTTGCGTACGTGATCTACACCTCGGGGTCGACGGGACAGCCCAAGGGGGTGATGAATCACCACGCCGGCCTCGTGAACCTGATTCCCCAACTCGCGGCGCTGTTTCAGCTTGATGAGTCAAGCCGGGTCTTGCAGTTTGCTTCACCCAGTTTTGATGCCAGCGTGCTCGAGATCGCGATGGCTCTTTGCCATGGGGCCCGGCTGTGCCTGGCACCGCGAGATGCAATGTTGCCGGGCGACCCACTTCTGGAAATCCTGAGCCGGCATGGAGTGACGCACCTGACCGTGCCGCCCTCGGCGTTGAGCGTCCTCGAGCCCGATGCAAGGCTGCCAAGCGTTCGCACTTTGGTTGTGGCGGGCGAAGCCTGTCCTCCGGCGGTCGTGCGACGCTGGGCTGGGGTGCACCGGATGATCAACATCTACGGGCCGACCGAGACCACCATATTCGTGACGGCGCACCACTGCGAGTCGAACCAGCAGGGCAGCACGCCGATCGGCCGACCCATCCTGAACGTGCCCATTCAGATCCTCGACTCGCAGCTTCAACCTGTGGCCGCGGGCGAGGCGGGAGAAATTTTTGTCGGTGGAACCGCGGTCGCCCGCGGATATCTGGACCGGCCCGAACTCACGGCGCAGAGGTTCGTTTCGGACCGATCAAACGGGTCGGCCAACGGCAGACTCTACAAGACCGGAGACCTGGGGCGATGGTTGTCCGATGGCAGCATCGAGTATCTCGGGCGAAGTGACCATCAGGTCAAGATTCGCGGGTACCGGATCGAGCTTGGCGAAATCGAAGCGAGGCTCGCGGACTGTGCGCAAGTCCATCAGGCCGTCGTGCTGGCTCGCGAAGACGTGCCGGGCGACAAGCGTCTCGTTGCGTACGTGACGCCCTCGATGCCCGGGACACGCATCGACTTCGAGGCGATTCGGATGCAGATCGCCCGCTTCCTCCCGGCGCACATGTTGCCGAACGCGTGGGTTGCATTGACTGAATTCCCGTTGACACCCAACGGCAAGGTCGATCGGATGGCTCTGACCGCGCCGCCCGAAATCGCGGCGACGGGCGCCCCTTACGAGGCCCCGCTAGGCGATTTCGAGATCGAGCTGGCGGGAATCTGGTGCGAAGTGCTTCGCCTGGCGCGAGTTGGCCGCAACGACAATTTCTTCTTGCTCGGAGGCCATTCCTTGTTGGCCACGCAGGTCGCTTCCAGAGTGCGCCAAAGGCTCGGCAAGGAGCTTCACCTGTACACGGTTTTCAACTCGCCCACCCTGCGCGAGATGGCCAGCCAAGCGAACGTGGGCAACCGTTCGAGCCGTGAATCTGCCAACGAAACAATCATGCCGATGCAGCGCATCGCGCGCACCGGGCCATTGCCGACGTCGTATTCGCAGCGCCGGATGTGGCTCATTCAGAAGCTCAATCCGCAGACCACGGCGTACAACGTTCCGTTCGCGTTTCGGTTGCGCGGAGCATTGAACCGGGATGCGCTGCAGAGCGCGTTGCGAGCGGTGACGCAGCGCCATGAAGCGTTCCGAACCTCGTTCGAGGCGGTGAATGGCGAGCCGATGGCAATACTGCGGGACCCTCCGGACGTAAAGATCGCGTACCACGATCTGTGCGCGGAACCTGACCAGAAACGCGAATCGGCGGCTCAAGCGTTGCTGCGCGAGATCACGACCACGCCGTTCGACTTGTCGCGACCGGGGCTGCAGCGAGCCGCCCTCGTGCGGCTCGGGGAACGGGACCACGCATTCCTCTGGCTGATCCACCACGCGATTTGCGACTATTGGGCCGGCGGCGTCCTGATGCGTGAGCTGCAACAAGCTTACTGCGCGGCGCTGGTGGGAAAGGAGCCCGGGTTTGACCCGTTGGTTCTGGAATACGCCGACTATGCCGCCTGGGAACGGCAGCAGGTGCTCAGCGGCCACCACGCACGCGAGCTGGAATTCTGGCGTGCGCGCCTGCGCGACCTGCCGGCCCTGAAACTGCCTGCCGACTTCGAGCGCCGCCAATCGTTCACCGGTCAGGGCGGCACGGTGTTCGATCGACTGGCGCCCGCAACGCTTGATCGATTGAGAGCGTTCAGCGTGGAACATCGCGTGACGCCTTTCATGACCTTGCTCGCCTGTTTTCAGGTCATGTTGGCGCGCTACAGCGGTCAACTCGATTTCGCGGTTGGGACACCGATCGCCAACCGCGGCCGCATCGAGTCCGAAGACCTGGTGGGTACCTTGGTCAATACGCTCGTCATGCGTGCCGACTTGACAGGCGACCCGACGTTCGCGGAATTTTTGAGTCGAGTTCAGGTTCGGTCGCTCGAGGCCTATGCACACCAAGGAATTCCCTTCGAGAGGGTCGTCGAAGCTCTGGCGGTTCGCCAGGAAGGCGATGAGTTTCCGCTGGTGAGGGTGATGTTCAACGTCGTCAACGCCCCTTTCAAGCTGGACGGAGTCTCCGGTTTGAGCGTCGACATGTTCGACTTCGACCAAGGCGCGGCGCAGTTCGATCTTGTCTTTACTGTCGACACCGATTTGTTCGGCGTCGTTCAGATCGACTACGCGAGCGATTTGTTTGTGCCTGCCAGCGCGCAGCGCATGTTGGAAGTGTTCATGGGTCTGATCGACGAGGCAATGGCCCATCCGCATCGCAAGTTTGCGCAGATGCAGATGCTGGGTGCCAGAGCGAGTCAAGACCTTGTCCAATGGCAAGGAGTCACGATGGATTCATCCGAATATCACAACCTCGCCGCTCTGCTGAGCGACGCGGCCGCCGGCGCAAGCGATCGCATCGCGCTCGTTGACTCCAAGGAGCAGTTCACGTTCGAACAGCTCGAGCGCAAGGCGAATCGCCTCGCCCGCGCGCTTCGGGCCCAAGGCATCTGCCGAGGCACCCTCGTCGGCCTGTGCGTTGATCGCTCGGCCTCGATGGTGATCGCCCAACTCGCAATCCTGAAATCCGGCGCCGCCTACGTGCCGCTCGATCCTGCGTATCCGCCGGAGCGCTTGGCGATGATGGCCGAGGACGCGCAGCTTGCCTTGCTCGTGACGCAGGCGACACATGCGTCGGTTCTTGCCTGGCCGCGCAAGAAGTCGCTCTGGCTCGACGCCGACGCGGCGCGCATCGAGGCCCACGACAGCGCTGTGCTTGCACCCGATGCGTCGCTCGACGCCGGCCCGGACGACCCGGCCTACGTGATCTACACCTCCGGCTCCACCGGCAAGCCCA
>JANOLA010000676.1:0-3036 GCA_031419535.1 Burkholderiales bacterium
TGCAGCGTCAACCGCCCATGCCAGCTCACGCGGCGGCCCCAGGAGCCTGTCGGACTTGGCGTTGGGCGCGCGCCCCGCCAGCGTTGGGGCGCAGGCGGGGCGCAAAGCGCAGCAGAAGTGAAGTCGGCAAGCTGCTGGCGATCGGGTGCACGGTGTGAGTTTGGACAAACGTCCGGATGAGTGGCATGGCCCGCTTTGGGCCAAGAAATGAACCGTTTTGGCGCCCCTTATCCGCGGCTGCGCAACAGTGCTCGATTCTAGGATCGTGTCCGAGCGAACCAGGCATTACGGCAGCGCATGCCCGCACCGCGGCCGATCCCGCGGCGAAACACCCTAGGAGCCCCTATCGTGAGTCAACGAAAGAACATGCGACGCAGCATCCTCAGCGTGCCCGTCGTCTTGGCCTCGGCGTTCATGCTGAGTGCTTGCGGTGGCGGCGTCAGCAACAGCTATCCCAGCACGCCGCCGCCGGCGAGCAAGTGGGTCATCATGGGCTCGTCCACCGCCGCGGGAACAGGCGCCTCGACTTCCGCCAAGTCGTGGGCCGGGCTGCTGCAAGCGGGCATCACCGCCAACAATTTGCAGGTGGTCAACCTCGCCAAGAGCGGAGCCACCACGTACGAGGGGCTGGCAACGTCGAGCCCGCCGGTCACCGGCCGGCCGAACCCGGACGTTACTGCGAACATCACCGCCACGCTGGCACAGAGCCCCAAGGTGCTGCTGCTCTCCTACCCGACCAATGACACCGCGAACAACTACCTCGTGACCGAGACGGTGACCAACCTCCTCGCGATCCGCGCCGCCGCGACGGCGGCCAACGTCAAGGTGATCGTGGTCTCGACCCAGCCGCGCGACCTTTCGCCAGCGCAGCTCGCGCAGCTCGTGGACATCGACACCCAGATGTCGGCTGCCGTCGGCGCGTGTTTTGTCGCGGTGCGCATCGACCTGGCGGGGATCGATTCGAAACTGAACTCTTCCTACGACTCTGGTGACGGTATTCACCCCAACGACACAGGCCATACGCTGATCCACCAACGGGTTCGCACAGTGATCGATTCGGGCAGCTGCGTCACTCTCTGAGCGCCGTCAACGGCGCGGGCCCGATGGGTGCGGGAGAGGTCAGCCGCAGCCAGGGTTAATGCGCAATCGCGGCCCGGCAGCGCTCGTGTCTACTGGCGCAACGATGTCATCGCCATGAACGACCCGAATCTGGATCCCTCGCGAATGCCACCTTCATTGTGGGCGGCATCCGCGCCACCGGCGCCGGCAACGCAGGCCCTTGCCGAGGGCGAGCATCGCTGCGAGCTGCTCGTCGTGGGCGGCGGTTTCAGCGGCCTGTGCGCTGCCCTGGCCGGCGCGCGGCGCGGCGCCGACACGATGTTGCTGGAGGCCGCTGAGATCGGCTGGGGCGCCTCGGGGCGCAGCAACGGCCAGGTGATTCCCACGCTGACGCGCGCCGATCCCGATATTCTGGTGCGCGAGTTCGGAGCCGAACATGGCGAAGCCCTGGTCGGGCTGCTGCGCGATTCTGCTGACACGGTTTTCGAGCTGATCCGCGAATTCGGCATCGAGTGCGAAGCCGTGCAGAACGGCTGGGTGCAGCCGGCACACCGAGCCAGCCGCCTGGCGCTCGCACGCACAAGCCACGATCAATGGAAGAAGCGCGGCGCGCCGGTGCAGATGCTGAATCGCGAGCAGGTTGCCGCGATCACGGGTTCCAGCTTCTGGCATGGCGGCTGGCTGAACCGCTCCGGCGGGCACATCAACCCGCTCGGCTTTGCGCGCGGCCTGGCCGGCGCGGCGCTCTCTCAAGGCGTGCGCGTGCACAGCCGGTCCCCCGTGATGGGCCTCGAGCGCCGCGGCGAGCACTGGCTCGCGCGCGTGGGCCCATCCACCGTCAAGGCGCGCAGGGTGATCCTCGCCACGCATGCCTACACGGGCCTGTGCACGCCGTCGCCCTGGCCCGGCCTGGCGCAATGCATCGTGCCGATGCGTTCCTATCAAATGGCGACGCAGCCGCTGCCCGACCCATTGCGCGCAAGCATCCTGCCCGGCAACCACGCCATGTCCGACACCCAGGCCGACCTGCACTTCGCGCGGCTCGACGCGCGCGGGCGCCTGGTCAGCGGCGGTGCGCTGATCTTCGCCGCGAACTGGGACGCGCGCCTGCGCGAGCGCATCGGGCAGCGGCTGCTGAAGCTCTACCCGCAATTGAGCGAACTCGGCGGCGTGCGCTTCGAGCATCTGTGGCACGGCCAATTCGCCGCCACGCCGGACCAGCTGCCGCGCTTTCAC
This sequence comes from Burkholderiales bacterium, assembly GCA_031419535.1. Lineage (GTDB taxonomy): Bacteria > Pseudomonadota > Gammaproteobacteria > Burkholderiales > Burkholderiaceae_C > JAEMQF01. The sequence goes on from JANOLA010000676.1 coordinate 2,296, forward strand.
CGCCTGGGCGACGGGCTCTACACGTGGCTGGGCTGCAATGGCCGCGGCGTGGCGTTCGCAAGCAGCCTCGGGCCGGTGCTGGCCGACGCGGCGCTCGGGCCGAACGGCAAGCACATCGCCCTACCGTTCGAGGCGCCACGCCGGATCTTTGCGCATGCCTTGGTCAAGCGCATGGCGATCGGCGCGATGGCGTTGTTGCGCTGGCGCGATGGGCGCGATTGAGGTAGCTGCATGGTGTGCGAATCGGCGGTCGGTCATCGAGAATCCTTTGAACTCCGAAGCGCCAGCGGATGAAGGTCGACAAGCTGGCAGGTATCGGTCAGTGGCGGCACGCGGCCGACACCCGTTGACCCCACGCAGAAGTTGCTGGCCGCAGCTTCAAGTCTCTGCAGTGGACATCGGACTCACGAAGTTCGAGTGACCAATTCGTTGCTTGGAACACGAAGCGCAGCGAGTTCCTCGGCCGCACTTTGTATTGGGGCATCATGTCCTACAGCGACCGATGCACTATCCAACTGCTTACTCGGTTCCATCTGTGCTGCCCCTCGAGCCACCATATCAAATCATTGTGCGGCCACGCGTCTCCAAAGGCCGCTCCGCCGCCGCCACGTCCACGCCGCGCATCCCCGGATGGCGACGCTGCAGCAACCGGTGGAACCACTGCACCACATCATCGACAAACGTGAACAGCACCGGGATCACGAGCAGGCTCAGGAAGGTCGACGTGATCAGGCCGCCGAT
>JANOLA010000677.1:0-10862 GCA_031419535.1 Burkholderiales bacterium
CCCTGGGGAACGGTCGGAGCCAGTCTGGGCTTGCGCGAACACCGGTTTTCGCTCCAAGCCCCTTGCCACCTTCCTTCGCACGGAGGTTGTCGTGCGCGCAGCGGCGAACGACACCAATGGGCCGAACGCCGCCGGAAGATACGATGCCGTTGAACCCGAATGCCTATGAGAAGCGCGCCGCCCGCCGCCCGTTGGCGGCGGCGCGCACGGGCCGTCATGGGTTGCCGCGTTGACGCAAGTCGGCGCCAAAGAAGGCGTTCAGCTCGCCGCCCGGCGCCGCATCGGCGAAACCATCGAACTGGCCTTGCTCCGCGAGCAGCTTCGAGGCGCGCATGAAGCCGCCCCAGGCCGAGCGCGCCATCGCGCCGCCGACGCTGATGCGGCGCACGCCGAGCGCGGCTATCGCCGCAACCGTCAAGTTGCTGGCCGAGCCGACCAGCAGGTTCAGCGGCTTGGGCGCGACGGCGCTGACAACCGCAGAGATCTGCTCCGGCGTGCGCAGCCCCGGCGCGTACAGGCAATCGGCGCCGGCTTGCGCATAGGCCTTCAACCGCGCGATCGTCTCGGCCAGGTCTGGCCGGCCGACCAGGAAGCACTCGGCGCGCCCGACGAGCAGCGTGTCGCCGCCGGCTTTGTCGATGGCCTGGCGCGCGGCGCGCATGCGGGCCACGGCCTCAATCAGATCGAACAGCGGCTGGCTTGGATCACCGGTGGAGTCTTCGATCGACAGGCCCGCGACACCGCTCTGCACGGCCAGCCGCACGCTTTCACCGACACCCGCCGCGTCGCGCGCGAAGCCGCTTTCGAAGTCGGCGTTCACCGGCACATCGGTCGCCGCGACGATCTCGTGCAGGTGGGCCAGCGCCATGTCGCGAGTGATGCTGTTGTCGGCGTGGCCCCGCGACCAGGCGAAGCCCGAACTCGTCGTCGCCAAGGCCTTGAAGCCAAGGCCTTGCAGGTAGCGTGCACTGCCCACGTCCCAGGGGTTGGGAATGACGAAGCAGCCTGACTCGTGCAGCTTGTGAAAGCCGCGGCGTTTGTCGGCGATGCTGGGGCGGTGCTCGGTCATGGGGCTGGCTCCTTGGGCAGTGGGGGTCTTCGATTTTGCGCGTGCCCGCGGTGCCGAATCAATGGCGTGCAGCCCACCGCGAGATGATCGCGTGCAGGGCCGCCAAGCCATCGGTCAGCGCCGCCGGGCCAGGCTGAAGAATCAATGGTGACTTGATTTCATGCAGCTCGCCGTCGCGCACCGCGGGCACCTGCGCCCAGCCCTCGCGCGCGGCCACCTGTTCGCGCCGGAATTTCTTGCCGCACCATGAGCCGATGATGATGTCGGGCGCGGCGCGCACCACGTCCAGCGGGTCCGCGACGATGCGGTCCTTGCCGAGCGACGCTGCGGCGCGCTGGGGAAAGATGTCGTCGCCGCCGGCAATCGATATCAACTCGCTCACCCAGCGGATCGCGCTGATCGGCGGCGTGTCCCATTCTTCGAAGTAGATCCGCGGCCGGCGCGGCAACTTCGCGGCCGCATCGAGCGTGCGTGCGATTCCGGCTTGAAGCTGGGCCACGTACGCGCGCGCCGCGTCGGCCACGCCGACGATCGCACCCAGGCGCTGCACGTAGCCCAGAATTTGCTCGACCGAACGGTGGTTCGCGATCCACACCTCGACCCCGGCCTTGATCAGCGCGGCGGCGATGTCCGCCTGGATGTCGGAAAAGCCGATCGCCAGATCGGGCTTCAATTCCACGATGCGTTCGATCTTCGCGCTCGTGAACGCCGAGATGCGCGGCTTCTCGGCGCGCGCCCGCGCCGGGCGCACCGTGAAGCCGGAGATGCCGACGATGCGGTGCTCCTGGCCGAGCGCATAGAGCACCTCGGTCGGTTCTTCGGTGAGGCAGACGATGCGTTCGGGCAGGGCGGGCATGCCCGGAGCTTAGACCAGACTCGCAAGACGAGTCCACGTCGCGACGCGGTGGCTACTCAGTGCGAGCTGCAGCGTGGGTCTGGGTGAGCCCGGCGTCGATGCGCTGCCGCAAGTCGAGCATCGCCTGGGTCGTGCGAATGCGCTCGGGCAGCCTGTCCCAGTGCGTGCGTGCGGCCTCGAACGCGGCGCGCGAATCGGCCGAGCGGCCGGCGAGAGCCAGGATGTCGGCGCGTTGCGTCCACGCGGTTTCCTTGCGTGGCGCGGTGGCGATCAAACGGTCCAGGCGCGCGAGCGCCTCGTCCCAGCGCCGCGCCTGAACGAGTGCGGCGATGGCCCATTGTTCTAGCACCGGCAGCGGCCCCAGTCGCGCGAGCCCGGCGTCGGCGGCGGCCAGGCCGGCGTCGTTGTCGCCAGCGGCGGCGAAGGCCCGGGCCTGGCCGAGAAAGTATTCGACGCGCGGATCGGACGAGTGGCGAATCGCGCTGGCATGGTCGGCGGCCGCGGCGGCATGCAAGCCCATGCGGTCGTGCAACTGGGCCCGCATGGCGTGGCCGACTTCAGAGTTCGGCTGTGCCGCGAGGTAGCGGCCGAGTGCCTCTCGAGCAACGCTCGGATCGCCACGGTCCATCGCCAACCGCGCCTGCGCGAGATCCACTTCCACGACGCCGGGGTCGAGGCGCCGCGCAGCGTCGAAGTCGGCGAGGGCGGCCTGCCAATCGCGGTGCTTGCGGTGCAGTTCTCCGCGCTTCAGGTGCAGCGTGGCGTTTCCTGGCAGCTGCGCGATGGCTCGGTTGAGTTCGGCCAGTTGTTCGTCGAGCATGCCGTGCGCGGCCGCTTCGCCGGCCATCAGCCAGAAGATCAGCCAGAAGATCAGCCACGCGCGCAACATCACGGCCGGGCGATCAGTTCGAGGTCGAAGCTGAGGTCGGAACTGTCCGGCGCCGACTGGTGGATTTCCACCGCGATCACGTTGACGCCGGCGCGCAGCGCCGCCGTGTTCACGGTGAACGGGTAGTAGGTCGACTCGGCGGCGGCGCCGACCGCCGACGGCGCGCGCGTGCTCGACGACACGGTGCCGGTGGGCATGTTGCTGCGCGCGATTTCGACGCCATTCAGGTAGACCACGGCACCGTCGTCGCGCAACAGATTGATGAGCAGCGACGTGAACAGAGCCGGGTTGTCGACGGGAATCGCCTTGCGGAAATAGGTGGTGGTGTACTTGGTGCTGGCGTTCGGCCCGAACCTCACCACCGTGGCTTCGTCGCCATCGCCGTAGCCGAGCTGGCCGGCGCCGCTGGCCCATGTGGCGTCGTTGAAGCTCGCGGCACGCCAGGCGGTGCCCTGGTTCGAACCGTTGTCGAGGTACTTCCAGACCGAGCGCTTGTCGATCAGCGTGACCGCTTGCGCGGCGGGCGCGGTGACCGTGATGCTCACAGATGCCGAGTCGGTTGCCGCGCCCAGGTTGTCGAACGCACGCGCCGTGATCGCGTACGTGCCGGCAGCCACATTGGTCCACGAGAACGAATACGGTGCGCTGATATCGCTGGCGAGCAGCGCACCCCCCTGGTAGAACTCGACGCGTGCGATGCTGCCGTCGGCGTCTGAGGCAGTCGCCGCGAGGTTGATCGTGGCTGGTGCCGTGGCGCTGCTGCCCGCGACGGGCGCTGTCAAGGTCAACGTCGGGGCTTGATTGGCGGCCGCATTCACGGTCACGCTTGCCGCGGCGGACGTGGTCACCGCGCCGAGGTTGTCGTAGGCGCGAGCGCTCAGCGAATAGGTGCCGGCGGCAACGCCGGTCCATGCCGACGAGTAAGGCGCGCTGGTATCGGTGGCGAGCAGGGTGCTTCCCTGGTAGAACTCGACGCGGGCAATGCTGCCGTCGGCGTCCGACGCGGCGGCGGTCAGGGTGAACGCGGCCGGCGCGGTGGCGACGCTTCCGGACGTCGGCGCTGTCAATGCGACGCTCGGCAGTTGATTCGGTGCGCTCACCGTCACGCTGGCCGCTGCCGAGGTTGTGCTGGCGCCCTGGTTGTCGTAGGCGCGTGCGCTGATCGAATAGCTTCCCGCGGCGACACCGGTCCATGCCAAGGTGTAGGGCGCACTGGTGTCGCTGCCGAGCAGCGCGCTGCCTTGGTAGAACTCGACGCGCTCGATGCTACCGTTCGCGTCGCTCGCGTTCGCCGCGAGGTTGAGCGTGGCCGGCGCTGTGGCGGTCGCGCCTGAACTCGGCGCGGTCAAGGTCACGCTCGGCGGCGGGTTCGTCGAACTGCCTTTGCCGATCGTGAAGCTGTCGCGCACGGTGCCGGTGTCGCCGAGGAACGTCACGTCGAGTCGCGTCGCGCTCGCGTCGATGACGACGGAGCCGAGTTCGCGCAGCGAAACGAACATCGCCGGGTGATTCAGCGCCCCACCGGACTCGACCTTGCCCGAGCTTCCCGCGACCGTGTAAACCGCGCCTTGGCGCGAACTCGGCCCGAGCGGCTTGCTGTAGGCGCCCGACTCAGTAGGCCGCCCGCTGCCGCCGTTCTTCTTCATGGCGTTCGTGAAGCTCGACGACGCACCGTAGTGCCCGTCGATCAGGTAGGAGCGCTCGTAGTTGTGGCTGTGGCCGGACAGCACCAGGTCGACGCCGAAGTTTTCCAGAATCGGCAGCGCGTTCTGGCGCATCTCGATCGACTCGATGTCGTCGTCCGAATCGTGCGTGCCCTTGCTGTAGGGCGGGTGGTGCCAGAACGCGATCGTCCACTGTTTGGTATTGGCGGCGAGGTCGCTTTGCAGCCAATTCAGCATGGCGCTTCCCGCGTCGCGCGACGACGCCATCGAGTCCAAGCTGATGAAGTGAATGTTCCCGTAGTCGAACGAGTAATAGTTCTTGCTGCCCGAAGCCACGCCGCCGGCCTGGGCGGTGGTCGGGAAGTTGAACATCTGGAAGTAGGGCAGGCTTGCCGGCGGAGACGACGAACCCGCCGTGTCGTGGTTGCCGATCGTCGACCAGGTCACGCTCTTGCGCAGCATGTCGGCGTAGACGTCGAACAGCTTCGCCTGGTACTCGGCGTCGCTGCCGTTTTCGTAGGCGTTGTCGCCGAGTTGCAGCCACAGGTCGGTGTGGGTGGCGCCGGTGAAGTTGTAATACGCGTCGCGCACTCGGGTCTGATCTGCCGTGCCGGTTCCGGCGTCGCCGAGGACCCAGATGCGCGAGCTGCGGTCGCTGTCGGGCGCGGGCGCCGTGACGAAGTAGTGGTTGGCGTCGCCGCCGGCGAGTCCCTGGTTGGTCGAGCCGACGGAATAGAAATAACGGGTGTTCGGGCTCAAGCCCGTCAGCGTCAGGCTGTGTTCGGTGGTTTGTGCCACGTCACTCACGCTCGACGTCAGCAAGGTCGGCGCGGCGCCGAACCAGACCCGGCTGTCGGTGGGCGTGTTGGTGCGCCAGCGAACCACCACGCTGCCGGGCGTGCCGAGTTGCAGATACGGTCTGCGCGAGACCAATACGCCGCTGCTGGAGCCCGTGAGCTCGAGGTCGAAGCTGATGTCCGAGCTGTCGCGAGCCGCTTGATGGATCTCGACCGCCAGAACGTTCGTCCCTGTCGCCAGCCCGCTGCTGGCAAGCGCGACGCTCTGCCAGGTCGCGCCGTCGTCCGCCACCGCAGTGGAAGCCAGCGTGGTCGAGCTGATGCTGCCCGCGGGCAGGTTGTCGCGGTGGACTTCAGCGCCGTTCAGGTACACGACCACACCGTCGTCGCGCTTCAAGCGCAAGTTGAGCGTGGTGAAGGCGGCGGGATCGGCGACGCTGAACGACCTGCGGAAGTAGGTGGTGATGAACTTCGAGCTCGCGTTCGCGCCGTAGCTGACGACCGTGGTTTCGTCGCCGTCGCCGTAGCCCAACTGCGCGGCGCCCGACGGCCACGCGGTGTCGTCGAAGGCGCTGGCGCGCCACGCAGTGCCCTGGTTCGAGCCGTTGTCGAGATACTTCCAGGTCGAGCCCGCGGTCACGAGCGCGGTCTGTGACCACGCCGAGCCGGCGGCCAGCAGCAGCAGGGCCACGCCGGCGCGCAGCAAGCGGGCACGCGAAAGCATTCCGGTTCGAGCGGTTTGGTTCATGCTCGGAGTTTAAATTTCAAGCGCGAAACGTACACGTGCCGCGCCCCCCCGGTTCGAGTGGGTAGCACCCCAGTCAACGGGACCCGGAAGTGCGAAACCCAGGCCCGCTACGACGGCAAGAAGTCGACCGGCCAGGTCACGACCATCTGGTCGACGTCTTTCGCGCCGAAGTCGAACTGCCGGATTCGCGCGAGCAGCTTGCGCTCGAGCTCGGCGGCCTTCAGTTCGGTGGACACGATGCGCAGGTCGATCACTTCGCCCGAAGGCGCGATCTTCAACTCGAGCACGACCTTGCCTTGCAGCGACGGCTCATCGCGCAGTGCGCGGTTGTAGATGGCGTAGATCGCGCCTTTGTTGCGCTCGAACACGAGCTTGATCTCTTCGATCGAGCGTGCGGCCTTGCCGCTCGCGCCGCGCTTCAATGAGCCGCCTCCCGTGCCGGTGCCGTCACCCTTGCCGCCGCCGCCGCCCGGGCCGCCACCGCCTCCGCCGCCGGCCACACCGGCGACGAGCGTCGTCGCCCGGCCCGCGAGACCGCCGCCGCCGGTGTCTCGGCTGAACCCGGCGGTGTTGATGCCGCCGCTGCCCTTGGTGGCGTTGGACGTGATCAACGCGCGGTCCGGCAGGCCCGGCTGGGTGCCGGCACCCACGCCCACACCGGTGCCCGTGCCCACGCCGGGGCCGAGTTTGATGTCTTGCTTCAACTGCACCGCGATCGGCGCACCGCGCAAGGCGTTGAGCTCATTGCTCATCGCCAGCAGCCCCACGCCGGCGGCCTTGCGCCGCGCTGCGTCGACCTCGCCCGGAGGCTTGTTCGGTTGCGGCCGGCGCGCTTCGGGAACCGGCGGCGCTTTCGCCGCGGGTTCGGGTTTGGGGTTCTCGGTTTTCGCCGCTTCCGGTTTGGTCAGCGGCGTGTCCGGTTTGACGATGGGTTTGGGCGGCGGTGGCGGCTCGCGCTCGAGAATCAGCTTCGCCAGGCGCGGCGGCAGCTCCGCGGGCTTGCTGCGGTCTTCCACCGGTTTCGGCCAGAGCAGGAACAACAGGCACAGCAGCACGCAGACGATCAAGATGCGCTGGCGCACCCTCTTGAACCGGACCTCGTCTTCCAGGATCAATGCCCACGGCAGTGCCGGCAGGCGGAACGAGACAGCGGAAATCGTGGCGGCGCTCACGATGAGAACTTCCCGACAACGGCGAACGACACGTCGCTGAAATTGGCGCGCGCCGCCGTGTACATCACCTTGCGCAGCAAGCGGTACGGAATATCCTTGTCGCCCATGATCGTCACGGCCTTGCTCTTGCCCTCGTTTTCCTTGCGGATCACCTGTCGGCCGGCCTGCAGGTCGAGCTCGGTCTTGAGGCTGCCGATCAAGTCGCCGTCGGTGCGCAGCACGTCGGCCACCGAGGCGATGAGGCGGCCTTCGACGATGATGTCTGAGCCGCTGACCAGCACGACCACGGTTTCGCGCGGGCTCTTCTCGGACGTCGAGTCGGGCAACTTCACCGCCTTGTTGCTCGGCAGGAGTTCCACGCCGGTCGCGCCCGACATCAAGAAGAAAATCAGGATCGTGAAGATGTCGATCAGCGACACCAGGTTCATGTCCAGACCGCTCTTGTTGCGGTCGCGCCGCTCGGCGCGTTTTTGCAGCGGGCTGAGTTTCATGATCCGCTTTGCTTGCGCGGCGCGTCGCCGATCGAGATGTCCGGAAACAGCTCTGTGCGCTGCGTCTTCGGTCCATTCACGGTGACGTTTTCACGCACCGCGTCCATCACGTGCACGAGCGCGTCATACGACGTGTCGGGCTGGGCCAGCACGGTCGCGGCGGACGCTTGCGGAAACTTGGCCTTGATCAGCTGGACCAGGTCGTTCAGCGCTTTCACGTCTTGTTGGCCGGGCGCGGTGTTTGGAATGCGCTGGATCAGGCCGCCGATCTTGTCGCCGACCTCGAGCGAATCGGGGCGGATCACGATCTCGAGCTTCAAGTCTTCGGCCTTGAGCTGCTCGATGCTTGAGCTCTGCGCCGGCAGCGTCAAGTCCAGCACCGACAGGCGCGTGAACACGGCCGTCGACAACAGGAACGGCACGAGCACGACAATGAGGTTGATGAACGCCGTGACCTCGAGTTCGGCCACGTGCTTCTTGAGGCGACGCGGCATGACTAGCGCGCGGCGCTACCGGCCGACTCGGCCTTCAGGCGCTGCACCAGATTCAGGAAGCTGATCTTCGCCGCTTCCAGGCCGTCGACGATTTCGCTCGTGCGCGCTTGCAGAAAGGCGTGGATCAGCAGGAACGGAATCGCCACCATCAGCGCGAACGCTGTGTTGTTCATCGCGATCGAAATCGATGCCGACAGCAGCTCGGCCTTTTCCGCCGGATTCACCTGCGCCACCGCCGTGAAGCCCTTGATCAGGCCGATGATGGTGCCCAGCAGTCCGACGAGCGTGATCACGTTCGCGAACGTCGCGATGTAGTGGGTGCGCTTTTCCAGGCGCGGCACGATTTCCATCATGCCCTCTTCCATCGCCGCGTCGATGTCTTCGCGGCGGCTCTGGCTTTGCATGCGCACCAAGCCGTGCGTGACGATCTTGCCGATGGCGGCGTCGGAAACGGAAGCCACGCCGTGGACTTCCTTGAACTTGCCGTTTTGCAGCATCGGCAGCACCTTGGCCCAGAGCTTGCGGTTCTGGCTGCGCGCGCGGTTCAGGAAGATGTAGCGTTCGACGGCGATTGACATGCCCAGGGCCATGATCAGGATGCTGGGGTAGATGAACAGGCCGCTGTCCTGAAAGAATTTCACGGCGGTCTCGAAGGCGGTCATGGCTTTGCTCCTGGGGGTGTCGACAGTCGTTATCGGATGCGGGGGGATGAAATTGAGGCTGCTTTCAGCGCGCCGCGGCAGGCTGGGCGGGCGGCGCTCTGCGCGCCTGGACCTGCGTGTCGTAGTTCACCTGGCGCCGGAACACATCGCGGTCGAGTGGTGCCAGCGCCTCGTCGAGCACGCTGGTCGGCGGCCGCCCGGTGAGGTCTCCCGGCACGGGCTTTTTCCACGGAATGATGTACAGCACCTTGGGCAACTCGCGGTTGCCGATGATCTGCGAGCGCTCGAGGTCGGCTCGGTCCTGCGCGAAAGCCGGCGCCGCGAACATGCCGCTGAACGCCGCGAGCGCGCCAAGCGCGCCAGAGATGAACGGTTTCATTCCTTCTCCTTTCGGGCCAGCATGGCGTCGCGCGGTTTGCGGTTCTTCAGGTCGGCGACCCACTTCACGACGGTCGTGTCGCCGCCGGGCGAGAGCGCGAGGTAGCGGTCGTAGAGTTCGAGCGCACGCTTGCCGTCCCACAGGTACAGGTCGTGCAAGATACCGAGGTTCAGGTGCGGCGCTGCGTAGGCCGGGTCGAGCGACAGGGCGCGCTCGTAGGCCTCGCGCGCCTTCGGAAACTGGCCGTTTTCGCGATACGCGATGCCGAGCTGGTTGAAGAAAACGGGCTGGCGCGGGCTGGCCGCGACTGCCTTTTCGAGCTCAGTGATGGCCTGCGTGAGTTTGCCGGCATGGCGGTAAATCAAGCCCAGGTTGGCACGCGCTCCGCCGAGTTCGGGGTGCGACACCGCGAGGGCCTTGAAGCCGCGTTCGGCTTCCGCGGTTCGGCCGGCACGCAACGCGTGGCGCGCTTCGTCGAACGCGCGTTGCACGGCAGGGTCGACCGGTGGCTCGGCATCGGCCTTGGGGGTTTCCGATTCCGCTGCCGGAGCCTTCGCGATCGAAGTTGCTGCGGGGGCGCTGGCCGCGCGGCTCGGTGCCACTGCGGCGGCCGGGGCAGCGGGCGTGTCGCTCGGTGCGGGTGGCGTGCTGGCGCTTGGACTGGCGCCAGTACTGGCGCCCGTACTGGCGCTTGTACCAGAGTCCGTTCCAGAGACCGCTTCCGTCAATCCCTTCAACGAATCGCCCAGCGAGGCACAACCGCTGAGGGCGGCGCCCAGCGCGGCGAGCGAAATCCAGCGCCGCAAGTCAGCGGATTGCATCGATGGTCACCTCGCTGCGTTCAGTCTTGCGGTAGCGGACCGGGCGCAATTCGCCCAGCTCCGTGAAGCTGTTCTTGACCCACTTGTCGTAGTGGCCCTCGGCGGTGCGACGCGCGTTCACTTCGTGCAGCTCGGCCGACTTCTCCTCGAACGGGAACGCCTGCTCTTCGAGCATCACGTTGTACTGCTCGAGCTCGGCCTTCGACAATTTCTTCGGCCGCTGCGATGTCATCAGCGCCTTGCCGAAGTCGCGGTACAGCGAAGCCGTGTGGAAGGTGGCGGCGGTGGTGACTTCGGCGACGCCGTACTCCGATGCGACGCCATACGCCTTCATCACCTCTTCCATCCTTGCTTTCTTCAGCTTGAGCTGCTTTTGCAGGGGTTCGATCAGCGCCACCTTGCGGTAGGCGTCGAGCGCGGGCTCGGTGAGCGCGAGCGCCGCCATGCCGCCCAGTGTTTTGGTGCGATCGGTGCGCGCCTTGCCGGCGGCGCGCTCCACTTGAAAGATGTCTTTCCAGACCGCGAGTTCGCGCCCCGCATTGGCGTCGTCTTTCGCCATGCGCGCGATGCGAAAGCGCGCTTCGAGCGCGGGCTCGAGCGGATCGGGAAACTGCTTCACGTAGCGCTCGTAGGCTTTGATCGTGCCGGCGCGCGCGGCGGTCTTGTCGGCTGACGGGTCGGGTGACTTGCCGGCTGACTTGTTGGCCGACGTTTCCGGCGCCTTCTCCACCGCCTTCTCGTGCAACTCGGCCGATTGCCAGAGCGCGCCGCGAACCAGCTTCGGGTCCTTACTGTTCAGCGCCACGCGCTCGAACTCGCC
>JANOLA010000678.1:0-26718 GCA_031419535.1 Burkholderiales bacterium
CGGCGCGCCGCGCCAGCTCGAAAGCAATACGCCGGTTCCCGCCGAAAAGCCGGCACCCGAGACGCAGCAACCGCAGGGCCCGGTACCGCCGTCGATCAGACCCGGCGCGATTTTCAAGCCCGCACTGCCGTCGGCCCCCGCCGCGCCGGTGACGGACAAACCGCCGCGGCCGTCGGGCGAATCGGTGCAGGCTCCAGGCGCGCCGGAGGTGCTTGCCACCGCCGCGCCCGAGGCGGCACCGGCGCGACCACCGGCGGGCGCGGCGGCGGTCACGGTGCCCGGGACAACTGGGGCCGCGACGCCGGGCCGCGCGCAGGCGCTGGCCGCCAACGGCGCAAGCGGCAGCGATGCCGCCAAACCGGCCAACGCCGGCGACCCGGAACTGAACTGGCGCGGCCCGAGCAGCGTGAAGGTCGGCGAGACGCTGCAAGTCGCGCTCGACGCGTCGAGCCTGCCGCGCGTCAAGAGCCTGCCGCTGACGGTGCGCTACGACCCGCTGGTGCTGCGCTTCGTCGGCGCCGATCTCGGCAAGCTGGCGCAACAGGCCAGTGCAGCGGACATCAGCCCGCGCGCCGACGCCGCGACCGGGCGGCTGGACATCGCGATGAGCTTTCGCGAACCCGAACAGCTGTCGGGCAGCGGCACGCTCGTCAACCTCAGCTTTGCCGCCAATACCGCGCGCGCGCAGACCCGGCTGGTCGCGACGCAGATCGACATCAAAGCTGAGGATGGCCAACTGCTGACCGTGCCGCGGCCGCGCCCGCACCTGGTGAAGGTGACGCAATGACCTTGATCGTCCGCGGAAATTCGGCAGGCCGAGCGCCGGGCCGCTCCCAAGCCGGCCCGCATCCCCTGGGCCACGCAGGGGCCCGTTCCGGTCCTTGGGGATCGGCCAACGTACCCGTTGGACGAGGGGCTCCATCAGCCGGCTTCACGCTGATCGAACTGCTCGTGACCGTCGTTCTCGTGGGCATCGTCGCGCTGACGGCGACGCCGATGGTCGAGGTGATCAGTGTCAAGCAGCGCGAGCAGGAGTTGCGCCAGTCGCTGCGCACGATCCGCAGCGCGCTCGACGCCTACAAGGCCGCCTCCGACTCCGGCCAGTTGCCCAAGGCCGTGGGCGAATCGGGCTACCCGGCTTCGCTGGACCTGTTGACGCAGCCGCTCGAAGTGGCGAACGCACGCAGCGCGCCGGGTTCGGCCGCGCCGGCGCCGCAGCAGCTGGTGTTCCTGCGCCAATTGCCGCGCGACCCGTTCCACGCCGACCCGCTGGCGCCGCCCGCGCGGACCTGGGCGACGCGCGCCTACGCGAGCCGGCCCGACGACCCTCAGTCCGGTGCCGACGTGTTCGACATCGCCTCCAAGTCGGCGCGCATCGCGCTCGACGGAACCCCTTACTCGCGCTGGTAGCGACCGATCGCCATGAACCTTCGCACTTCATGCAAAGCTCCCGTCCGCCCGGCCACGCACCGGGCTCGCCACGGCTTCACGCTGATCGAACTGGTGGTCGTGATGTCGGTGATCGCGCTGCTGCTCACGCTGGCGGTGCCGCGCTACTTCACCGCGCTCGACAACTCGCGCCAGAACGTGCAGCGCCAGAACATCGCGACGCTGCGCGACGCGATCGACAAATTCTTCGGCGACCAGGGCCGCTACCCGGGCGCGCTGGCCGAGCTGGTGGAAAAACGCTACCTGCGCGCGTTGCCGGTCGACCCGGTGAGCGAAAGCAGCGAATGGATCGTGCTGCCGCCGCCCGATGCGACGCAAGGCGCCGTCTACGACGTGCGGCCACCGCCGGCGCCTCCAGCCGAGCCGCGGGGCTGATCCGGTTGACTGTTATGTTCGATTTTCACCGCGCGATCACCCCCACCCCAACCCACCGCGAGAGCGCCGGGGCGAGGGTCGTGCCGCCAAACCCGATGCGCGGCGTGCTGTTGCTCGGCCTCCTGCTCGCGATGGCGATCTCCGGCGTGGCGCTGCTGGTCGCGCTCGACGTCTGGGCCGTGACGCGCCAGCGCCAGCAGGAGCAGGAGTTGCTGTTCGTCGGTGAACAGTACCGCATGGCGATCGCGCGCTACTACCATGCCGCGCCGAAGGGCGTGCCGCGCGCGCTGCCGGCCACGCTGCAAGACCTGCTGCAAGACGACCGCTACAGCATCCCGGTGCGGCACCTGCGGCGCCTGTATGCCGACCCGCTGACCGGCGCGCCGCAGTGGGGTGCGGTGCTGAATGGCAAGCGCATCGCCGGCGTGTACAGCCTGGCCAAGGGCACGCCCTTGAAACAAGGCGGCTTCGCCAAGGAGGCGCAGAACTTCGCCGGCAAGTCGAGCTACCGCGAATGGGCTTTCGTGTTCACCCCGCCCACCCCCATCCCCGTGGGCCGCGCCGTGCGGCCCACGCCCGGCGAGACAGCCGCACCGCCGACCGCTCCCCAATGAAATTTCCGGAACCGCGAATGACCACCGATCTGCTGCTCGCCGACGCCAATACGCTGCTGCGCCAGGGGCTGCGCTCGATGCTCGCGCAGCACGCCGAGTTCAACGTGGTCGCCGAAGCGAGCGAAGGCAAAGAGGCCGCGCGCCTGGCGCTGGAACACCGGCCGGGCCTGGCGCTGCTCGACATCCAGTTGCCCGGCATGAACGGAATTCAGGCGGCGACTTACATCAAGCGCCATCTGCCGCAGCTGCGCATCGTCATGCTGACCTGCACCAAGGCCCAGGACTGCGTGCGCGAGTCGCTGCGCGTCGGCGTCGACGGCTACGTGCTGAAAGACGCGTCGTTCGCGGAACTCCTGATCGCGATGCGCAGCGTGATGCTGGGCAAGAAGTACCTGAGCCCGGATGTTTCATGCCAACTCGTCGACGGCTACCTCAACCCGCAACTCGCCGCGTCGGCCAGGCCGACCGCGCTGCAAAAGCTCACGACGCGCGAGCGCAGCATCTTGCAGCTCGTCGCCGAAGGCCGCACGAACCGAGCCGCCGCGGAATTCCTGAGCGTCAGCCCGAAGACGATCGAAAAGCACCGCGCCAGCCTGATGCGCAAGCTCGGCCTGCGCAGCGCGACGGAACTCGCGTTGACGGCGATCGAGCTGGGGTTGATCGAGCGCCCGGCCTTGCTGCGCGCCCCCGACTCGGGCGCTTGGGGCGGGTTCGCCGCGCAGGCTTCCTGAGCGGTGCCAGAGCTCGGCGGCGCTCGCCGCGCCAGCCACGCACCGCCCAGGTCAATCGCGGCGCGCGATCCGCTCCGCGGCCAAGGGCACCAGCATCACCTGCTTGGCGGCGAAGCGCTGGCGCGGGCCGATGGCCAGGCGCGGATACGCCGTCAGCGCGGGCATGTTCTCGAGCGTGTGTTCGAGCTTTTCGATGCAGTATTCGCGCGAGAATTTTTCGTCGGCGTGCATCAGGCTCTCCACCGCCACCGTCGCGGCAAGCAAGGCATTGCGCGCGACGACACCGGAATCCGTCAAACCGTTCGCGTGAAACCAGGCGTTGGCGCGTTGCAGCTGTTGGCGCGCGGCCGCGCCGTGCAATTGGTCGGTGACCCACCAGGCCTGCGCGCTGGTCACCGCACCGGCGAAGTCACCGGTTTCAGCCTCGCCAATCGGCCACATGCCATTCAGCACGAACACCGCCGCCGGTGGGGCCGACGTGGCAGGCCCTTCGCGGCGCGCGCCGACTTGCGCCGAGGGCAGGGCACTGACGATCGCGATGCGGTCCGCTGCATCGGCGCGCCAGGAGTTCGCCTGGCGCACCCGCACCCGTCTGCTGGCCGGCGCCTCGGCGATCGCTTCGGTCAGCGCCGCCGCGACCTGCCGCGCCCGCACCTGTTCGTTCGGCGACTCGCCCGCGAGCACCAGCACCTCATCGGGCACCGCTTCCATCTCGAGCAGATGGCGTGCCGCGGCTTGCGCCTGGCCGATCAGCCCGCGGCTGAGGTAGACGCTGTAGAAGTTCTGATCTTGCGGCGGCAGCGCCACGGTGGGCAGCAGGCACGGCACACGCTGCACCGCGCAGAATTCGTGCACCGGCCGCCAGCTCTGCTCGCCCACGCCCGACAACACCGCGAACACCGGCTCGCGAGCGTAATGCGCCTGCAACTGCGCGCCCCAGGTCTCGGGCGCGCCGCGCAGCGCCCAGTGACGCAACTGCCAGCTGCGGTGGCGCCGGTACATCGATTGTTCGTTGCGCAGCGCCGCGCCGCGCCGCGCCGTCTCGCCGCGGGTGTTGGCGTTCTTGTGCGCGACAAAGCGGTTCAGCGTGCCCAGCAGCTCGGCCACGTGGGCGGCGGAAACATCGGGCGTCGTGATCGTCGCGAAGGTCACGCTGGTCTCGCTGATGCCGGGCGCGAGGCTGCCGCTCAAGGTGTTCAGGTGCGCCGCGAGCCCCGCCACTTCGTCGGCGCGCAATTCGTAGCGCGGCATCACCGCCGAGATCGTCAATCCGTCGGGCGTGCGCCCGGTGCGCAGCAGCTGCGCGAGGCTCGCCTCGGTGTAGGCGGGGCGAACGCGCAGCGTCGAGGTCCAGGCGTAGCGGTGCGTCGTCGCCGCATCGAACGGTGCGAACAGCAGGCTGCCGGCGATCGGCGGCACCGCCAGGTTGCCCTCGAAGCTGCCAAGGCCGCTCGGCCGATGGCAGCTCACGCACGCGGCTTGTTGCACCGGCAGTTGCACCGACGCGTCGCGTGCGTCGCGCACCCGGCCAATGAAGCCAGGCAGGGCGCCTTCGTAGATGGATTCGCCCAGCCTGGATCCCGTGTGAGCCCCCGGCGTTGCACTCGGAGTTGCCCCCGGAGTTGCCCCCGGAGTTGCCTCAAGAGGGACCGGCCCCGCCGCGGGCGAAACCTCGGCCCGCGCTGCCGCGCCGGCAAGCGCCATCGCGAAAGCGAACGCAAACGCGAACACAAACGCTGTCGCCGCGACGCTGAAACCGGCGCGCACCCTCATGACACCGGCAATTGTTCGTACGCGCGGCGCAGCTCCAGCGGGCTCGGGTGGCCTTCGATGCGCACCCACGGCGCGGCGCGGCCATGGCGCATCATCACCACCGGCGGGTGCCCGGCTTTCGCGCCGCGGTACACGTCGAAGGCCTGTTGCTGGCGCAGCAGGTCGTCGAACTTGCCGGTGAAGAACTGCCAGCCCGGGCCCACGCCGAACTGGCGCGCGAACTTCGTCAGTTGCTCGGGCGTGTCGTTGTCGGGATCGATCGTGAACGTCAAGAAGCGCGCCGGCTTCGAGCCTTGCGCGAGTTGGCGTTGCAGCGCGACGAGCGTCGCGGTCTGCGTCGAACAGATCGTCGCGCAGGTCGTGAACACGAAGTTGACGATCACCGGCTCCGCGGTGTCAAGCTCCTTGCGCAGCGTCGACGGCCGGCGGTTCATGCCGAGCAGCGCGATGTCGGGCGGCGCGAGGTCGCGCCGAAGCACGATGCGAAGCGCCGCGTCGGCACCGGCCGCGGGCGGCGCTGAATTCGACGGCGCGAGCGTGGCCGCTGGCGCCGAGGCCGAGTTGGCCCCGGCCGCGCGCGCAGCCGACGGCACGGCGAGCCACGCCAGCAGCGCGCCGATCCCGTCACGGCGCGTCAGGTTCATTGCGGCAGCACCTGCACCAGCACCGTGGTCACGGGTGCGTCGGCCCCGGCGGTGCCGGCCGAGGCCACCGTGAACTGATCGGTGCCAACGAAATTCATCGGTGGCGTGTATTCGATGCGGCCTTCGCCCAGGTTCTTCACCCTGCCGCCACGCAGCGGCGTCGTCAGGCGCAGCGCCTGTGCGCCGCGCAGTTCCTCGGCCAGCGCGACTTCGACGCTTCGGTTCGCCGCGGTTTGCACCGACTGGCGTTGCCGCGCCACGCGCGCAACGGCAGGCTGCGCGTTGCGCGGCGCCAATTCCACCAGCAGCTCGCGGCCATCGTCGGCGCGCACCTTCAGGCGCAGCGGCGCGGGCCGCGCGGCATCGGGTGTGTAGTGCCAGAGCGGCGCGGCGCCGAACAGGCGCGCCAGGCCGCTCACCTGCGATTCGAGCTGCCCCGTCGCGGGCGGCGCGAGCAGTTCGATCGACGCCGCGCGCAGCGACCACGGCAGCACGCTCGCCAGCGCATCGCTCGAGATCGCGATCGCTTGGCCGGCTTCGATGCTCGGACTCCAGCGCAGCGTGGCGGGGGCCGCGGGAGCTGCCGGCGCCTGCACCGCCGCGGGCGGCAAGCCCAGCGCCGCGAGCGAAAGGCGCAGGCTTGGCGAGTTGACGGGTCCATCGGCAGCGCTGCTGTCGCCCAGCGTGTGCGCGAGCAGCAGCGCTTCGATCTCGGCGCGGCCCAGTTGCGGCGCCGCGCTGCGCAGCACCGCGAGCGCGCCCGACACGGCGGCGGCGGCGAACGAGGTGCCGTCGGCCAGCGCCGCGCTGCCCGTCGCCGCGGCGATGCGGTCCAGAGCCGGCAGGTTCACGCCCGGCGCGTGCAGCGACGGAAAGGCGCCGCCGCCGCAACCCGAGGGCCCGCGGCTGCTGCGCATCGCGACGCTGTGGTCGGCGTTCAATGCGCCGACCGACAGCACGCCCGGGTTGTTCGCCGGGCTCATGCTGGTACTGGGCAGCGGGCCGTCGTTGCCGGCGGCGAACACGACATGGATGTCGGCGGCCTGCAGCGCCGCGAGCGAACGCGCGAAGCTCAGGTCGCAGCGGCCGGCCGATTGCGGCAAGCCCCAGGAGTTGTTCACGATGTCGGGCGCGTCGTGCGTGGCCAAGTCGCCGTCGGGGTCGAGCACCCATTGGTAGATACGCTGCACCGCGGAGGCACGGCCCTGGCCGGAATCGTCGAACAGGCGCGCCGCGATCCACAACGAACGCGGCGCCACGCCGATCGGCGTGTCATCGATCAGGCCGCCCACCAGCAAGCCGGTGACGAGCGTTCCGTGGCCGGTGGCGTCGCTCGGCGTGGCGCGCTGCGCGTAGGGGTCGAACCAGTCTGCTGCACCACCACGATAGCGCGCGGCGATCGCGCTCGCGCGCATGTCGACCCCGCTGTCGACCACCGCCACCGTCACGCCCTGGCCGGCGGCACCGCGCTGCCACGCGCTCAGCACATCGAGCGCCTGGAAGTGCGGCGGCAATTGCAAAGCGCGCCCCAGGCGCAGGGCCTCCAGCGAGTCGTTCGCCGGCGCCGGTGGCGCGGCCGGCGCGGGCGTTGGCGACAGGGCCACCGGGCCGCGGCGCGCCGTACCGCCCGCGACGGGCGCCTGGCGCGACGCCGCCGAGCGCAGGCTGGCGTCGGAATCGATGCGCTTCACGCTCGGCAGATCGGCGATCCGCGCGAGCTTGCCGTGCGCCACGTGCACCGCGATCGAATGCGAGATCCACAGCCCCTGCACGCCCCAGGCGCCGACGCCTTGCAACTCGGCGAGCACCGGCGCGGCAGCGGCTTCGTAGTCCTTGCGCAGCAGCGCCGCCAAGCGGCCCGGCCGCGCCGCGCGCGGCACTGAAGCGAGCCGCGCCGCGTAGTCTTCGAGCGGGCGCATGCCTTCGAGCTCGATCACGACCGCCGCGCTGCTGCGCGGCGCGATGTTCGCCAGGGCGGCCAAGCTCGGATCGAGCTCGCCGGCAGCGGCCGGGCCGAGCAGCGCCGCGAGCGCCACGGCGGCCGCGCCGCGCGCGAGGCACCGCACGACCCGAGGCGCGACGCGTGTGGTTGCGCCAGGCGCGGCGCGCGGCGCGGCGGCAGGGCCGATGACCGCCGCGCGGCGGCGGTTCAATGGCGTTGAGTTCAAGGGTCGATGCGCAGGTTGCCGAAGGATTGATCGCCAATGTAGAGAGCGAGTGTTTGACCCGCCTTAATCCGCTGGTCGGGGTTGGCGAAGATCATGAAGTAGTTCTTGCCGAGCGCGATCGCGTTGTTGCGCGAGGTCTGGCGCAACGCCCCCACAACCGGGGGTTGCGGAATGTAGAAACGCTCGCCCGTGGTCTCGTCGACGAGCACCGGCAGCACCTTGCGGTCGAGCAGCGGCCGGGCCTTCTCTGCGTCGAGAACGCGGTAGCGCAGGTCGATCACGTAGCCCGATGCCGACAGGCGCGCACCGTGCACTTCGACGCCGAAGGTTTCGCTGACCCAGACGGCGGGCTTGGTGTCGCCCGCTCTCGCCACCGGCGTGGCTGGGCTGGTGGCGGACAGTGCAACCGCGAGCGGTGGAACGGTCTTGTCGGGATCGCTTTGCGCGGCACCGGCCGAGCTGGCCAGTGCGCAACTCAACAGGGCGAGGGCTTCGAGCCAAGAAAGGCGGCGGGGGTTGCGGGGCATTGAAATTCCTTTGGTGGATTCGATGAAAAATCGTCGAAAGGCCGGCACATGTGCCGGCCTTTCTGGAGTGAGGCCGTCGTCAGTTGATCGTCACGCTGACACGCGTCCAGGCGGAGTACAGACCATTCGGATTGGCGACACGGTAGTAGAAGTAGTCGGTGCCGCTGAAACCGGCGGCGCCGAATGTCCCGTTGAGGGGTGCCGTGTAGGTGATCGTGCCGCCGTTGGGCGTGGCCACCGTGCCGCGCACGCCGTCCAACGTCGCCGCCAGCGTTCCTGCTGTCGCGCCGACCCCGTTCGACTCACGCGCCACCTGGAGGGTGTTCAGGTTGAACCCGCCAGCCGATGCGTCGTTGCCCAGTACCGCGATCGTCACCGGCAGCCGAGCGCCCGTGTTGTTGTAGCTGAACACATCGTCAACGGCCACCGGCGCCGGCGGCAGTTGCATCGTCACGTCGACACGCGTCCAGTTCGAGAGCACGCCGGCGTTGTTGCGCACCCGGTAGTAGAAGAAGTCGGTGCCGGTGAAGGGAACCGTGGCGCTGACGTTGTCCGGCGCCTCGTAGAGGATGGTTCCGGCGTTCGGACCCGTGTTGGGAGTCTGAATCAGGCCGCGCGTGGCCGTCGCCGTGATGGCGTCGGCGCCCGCCCCGGTGCCGGTACGCGAGACCTGGATGCTGTTCAACTGGAACGCCGGCGTGGTGTTCGACGTGTCGTTGGCCAGCACCGCGAAGAATTGCCGCGGGTAGGCCGTGGTGTTGAAGAACGTGAACGGGCCGTCGGCATTGGCTTGCAGCACCGCGGGCACCGGCGCGAACGTCAGCGTCACCGTGGCGTCAGCGGTCATTGCCGGGCCGGGTGCGGGCGTGTCGGTCGCGCGGTAGGTGAAGCTGCGCGTCAGGCCGCCTGTGGGCACCACGGTGGTGGCCTCGAGGGTGTAGGTGAACGAGCCGTCGGCGTTGAGCGTCAGTGTGCCGTCAACGGGCGGGGTCACGACGCTGGCGCTGAGCGCATCGCCGTCGATGTCGCTGTCATTGGCGAGCACATTGCCGGCCAGGGAGCGCACTCCCGCCGCGCCGGCCACGCTGTCCACCACTGCCGCCGGCGCGTCGTTCACGTTCGCCACCGCGACGTTGACGCTGCGCAGGGCCGCGACGTTGCTCGCCGAGCTCGCCCGGACCACCACGCTGTGGGTCAGCGTCGGGTTCGCGGCCAGTTGCGCCTGCGCGTTGCTCGGCGTCCAGTTCAGTGCCAGGCCGGCCGGCGTCGAGGTCGGCGTCATCCCAGCCGGGCCGCTGACCAAGGTCAGCGTCGCGCCTGGCGTGGTGCTCGTGACCAGGCAGCTCCAGAGCAAGCCCTGGGTGCCGGTGGTCGGGCAGTTCGCGGCCAGATCGGTGGGAATCACTTGCAGGGTCGATAGCTGCAGCAGTTGCCCGGCCACGCCGTTCGCGCTGTCGCCGAACGCCATGCGCCGGTCGAACACCGTCGTCGTGCGCGCCGTGCCGAGCCAGGCTTCCATCGTCTTGGCGGCAGGCAAAAAGGCGCTGTACTGCTCGCGGGCGTAGGGATAGGGTTGCGCGTCTTCGCCGAGCAAGGCCCAGGTGCCGTCAGCCAGTGTCGGCACGCGTGTCTGCAAGCCGGCATTGGCCATGCGGATCAGGTGCGGCGAGGCAGTGCCGATGAAATGCGGCACGCCACCGGCGTCAGCCTGCACCGGCAGGTTCGTCAGCGCGTCATAGACATGGGTGCGAAAGTGCTTCGGGTCGTAGTCGAGCGTGCTGCCGGTGAACGTGCCGGCGTCCACCGCCGCGTGCATGCCCGGATCGACTTCGCTGAAGATCACCCGGCTCTGGTTGTTGAACGGCACGCCGGGGTAGACCACGCCGGCCGCGGCGTCCTTGCTCAGCATGCCGTACAGGCCCATCTGCACCTGGATCTGCGGCTGCGTGGCCGATTGGTAGAGATAGGTGCCGGGCCGCACGTTGGCGTAGGAATAGATCACCGGCGCGCCGTTCGCCGCCGCTTCCGCGGTGAACGAGCGCACCCGGCAGGCACGGCGGATCGTTTCGGTCGCACCCACGCCCGGCACGCAGACCGCGCCGGCGGCGTCGGCGAACACCGGCGCCATCGCGGTGTTCAGGCCGTGCACGACGAACGAGGTTGGGGCGCCGCTGGACAGGCGGTTGTGCAAGGTCACGCTGAGCGTGGTGTCGGCAGGCGGCACGACGAGCGCGGCACCGGGCGACGTGATCGGCGCGGCGAGCGCGCTCGCCAGGTCGCCGCCCGGTGCGGAGACGCGGTAGCCCCACATCGGCACGACGGACACGCCGTCGGGCATCAACTGGTTCACGGCCTCGGCAACGACGGTGTACGTCACCGCCTGCGCAGGTACCGCGAGCATGGCGAGCAGCGCCGCACCGGCAGCCGCAACCGGCCGCATCTTGAAGACAAATTGGTTTTTCATCATGGCTCCCTGACTTGCGGTCATTCAGAAATCGGCACGGTCGGCGGCTGGATCAGCACCATCGTCATCATTCCGCCAGGGAAGACGCCGTCGTTGATGATCTCCTTCTCGTTGTGCGAGTGCATCATGTGGAAGTAGCCGCCGCTGGTGTTGGCCAGGCCGGCACCCACCGGGCGCGCGCCGGGCGAACCGAGGTAGGGATTGCCACTGAACATCTCGCCGTAGGTCAGCTCGAGTTCGGCCGGCAGGCGCACCGGCAGGCGCTTGTAGAAGTCGCTCGGTTTTTGCGTGGGCACGAAACCGGCCACCGGTGGCGCGGTCTGCGCGCCGGTGGCGTCGTACTTGCCGGAGCGGCAGTTCGTCGCCGACACCGCGAGCGCCGCGTTGCAGGTGTCGCCGTACATGTCCCAGTTCAGGCCGGCGCCGCTCCAGCGGAAGATCGCGTCCACCGTCTGCCCGGGGATCATGCGCAACGTGAAATCGTTTTGCGCCAGGTCCGGCCCTACGCTGCCGGGGCTCTTCAGCATGCGGCCGTCGCGCGCCACCGTCCAGGTGTTGTTGCCGTGGTGGTGGAACGGGTGCAGGTCGCGCCCCATGTTGATGACGCGCAGCAGCACACTGTTGCCGGGGTGCATCTGCACCAGCGCGTTGTACGGCTGGTTCGGCAACTCCGGCGCATCCGCGTTGGCCAAGGTATCGGGCGAATTGCGGCCGTTGATGAACCAGTAGCGCGGTGCGTACGCGCCCCAGCCGGCGGTGTTGACGCGCCAGTCGGCGCTCGGCGCGGTGATGGCCGCCACCTGGTCGTGCACCGACTGGTGGCGCGCCGGGTCCATCTCGCTCAGCAGCAGCAGGTACTCGCGCCCCGGCGAGAACGCGGTTTCAGGCGCCTCGTAAGCCTGGTTCGCCGTAGCAGGGCGCACGATCAGCGCGCCTGCCAGGCCCAACTCGACCTGCACGTCCATCTGCGTGCCGCTGTGGTAGGTGTAGGTGCCGGCGTTCGTGGCGGGGAAGGTGTAGGTGATGGTGCCGCCGGGCACGACTTCCGTGGTCAATTGGCCGATCGGGCTCGCGACGCAATGCGCCGGCACTGCGCAGCTCGCCGTGACGCTGCTTTGCCCCGGAAACACGATCGACGTGCGCATGGGCAACTGGTTCGTCAGCGTGACCGAAACCGCCGCGCCCTGGTTCACGATCAGGGTCGGCGCCGGGTACTGCATGCTGCTGCCGGCGACGCCGAAGCCCCAGTTGTAGAGGCTGATGCCGTCAGCGGCGCTGATGAAGCCCGGCTTGGCCTCGAGGTTGAAGTTGGGCCCGTTGACGCCGGGCACTCGGGCGTGGGCGGTTCCGGCCAGCAGGCCGGTCGCGATGCCGGCGAGCAGGGTGGGCGTCAAGCCCCCCAGCAGGCCGAGCGATTCGATGATGGTTCGCAGTTTCATGTGAGCTCCCTGAGTTTGCGATTCGGTTCGCGCGGCGATCAGTTGATGACGATGTGCGTCATGATTCCGCCCTGGTCTTCCGAGCCGTTGCTCAGGAAGTTCAGGTTGGTCGTGTACAGCACGTAGGTACCGGGCGCGATGCCCGCGGTGTCGATCACCACGTCGACCGCTTCGCCGCCGCCCAGCGTGACCGAACTGGTGCGAAACGAGTGGTCCACGCCGCTCGGGCCGCGCGCGATCGCCGCGCCCGCGCCGACCACCTTGAAGGGCAGGCCCATCGCGGTGACGGTGAAGTAGTCGGTGACCGACAGGTTGCTCATGCGCAGCAAGATGCGCTGGCCGGCCGTGGCGGTGACCAGCGAGCTGATCGGCTGCGAGGTTTCGGGCAGCATCGTCGCCAGGGTCGTCGCCGCGTCGGTCAAGTCCAGCGACGGGCGAACGAAGCCGTCGGTGCGCGAGTCCACCGTGTCGGGATAGTTGCGCCCGTTGATGAAACCGTGCGTCGTGCGCATCGTGTCGAAGGGCAGCGGCTGCACCACCTCGCTCTGGGAGTGGAAGTTCGCGTCGAACGAACCGAGCTGCAGCGCTGCTTGCAGGTCGTAGCCGGTGGCGCCGTTGCCGTCGTTGTAGACGAACTTGTCGAACGTGCGCGCCGCTTGCACGACTCCCGGAGTCGCGCCGGTGTCGAGCACCACCGCGGGCATGTTGATCACCGTGCCGTCTTGCGTCGGCGTCACGTACAGGTTGCCCAGCATGCCCATCTGCATGTGCTCGGTGGCTTCCACATGGCAGTGGTACATGAAGGTGCCGGGCTCGTTGATCTTGTAGTAGTAGGTGATCGTCGAACCCATGTTCACGGTGACCGAGCCTTCGGGCGTGCCGTCGAAGATCGGCGCGGCCTGCGGGAATCCGTGGAAGTGCACCGAGTGCGGGTCGAACAGGTCTGGGCGGTGCGCCATGCCCACGTTCGTGAGGCTGAGGAACACCTCCTGGTTCTGCTTGAAGCTCAAGGTCGGCGCCGCGAACTTGGCGTTGAACGTCGAGCGTGTCATCACCTGGTTGTCGGGCACCGCGGTCACGTCGGAGAAGCCGAAGAAGTAGCCGCGGTTGCCGTCGCCGTACGACATCCAGCCGTCGCCGCCGGCAAGGTGCTTGCACACCTTGTTCGGGTTGCCTTCGACGCCCAGGTCGGGGCATTGCGGGTAGACGCCCGCCTGCGCCTGGCCCATCGCCGCGGCGATGGCCAGGGCCAGGGCCGCCCGGGTGAAGTTTATGATGGTCGTGTTCATGTTGATGTGCTCCCTTGTCGATTACGGGCGGCGGTACGCACCGGCGTCCCAGGCCCCGGCGCCACGCGTCACGCCGTTGCGGTCGGTGTTGAGGATCGCCGGGTTGTTGATCCGGTTCGCGCCGATGCCCACCGCCTGGCTGCCCGCGGTGATGCGGTAGTCGAAGTACGGTTGGCGCACGCCGTTGATGTCGAAGTAGTGCTGGGTCAGCGGGCCGTAGCGCACGTCGATGAAGTTGCCGCCTTCGTCGAAGGCCGCCGCCACCGCCGGGCTCAGCGTCGTCGCCTGCACCGAGGCTTCCACCTGCAACAGCACCGAGTCACGCGGGCCGTTGAACGTGTTGGCGTCGACGAAGGCCGGGTTTCCGGTGAGGTTGCTCGCCGCGTAGCCGGTGGTGTTGGTCAGCAGCGAGGTCGTCGGGCTCAGCCGGGCTTGGCCTGGCGCCGGAACAAACGTGCCTGCATTGAGAACCGGCAGGAACGCCGCGGTGTTGCCGTCAGCCACTTCGAGGTCGGAGAACCCGTCGAGCATCAGGCCGGCACCGACGGGCGAGCCCGCGACCGGCTGGTTCCAGTGGTAAACGCGGTTCTGGTGGATGATGTTGTTGGCCAGATCCGTCGGGTTCGAGAACACACGGCGAGCGGCCGCGGCGTTCACTTCGACCAGGCGCACGCTCACCACCGAGCTGTGGGTGTACGCCACGATGCCGGCACCGAACTGCGCGAACGAGCTCGACAGCGCGGTGTTGTTCGTGTTGTTCTGGAGCGGCACACCGACCGTGAACGCACGCGCCGCGGTCGACGTGTTGTCGTTGCGGGCGATCGTGTTGTTGACGATGCGCGTGTAGACCGCGTCCTTCAGCGCGATGCCGCCACCGGCGACCGCCGCGACGTTGTTTACGATCACGTTGTTCAGCACATCGACGCGGTAGCCGACCCCGTTCGCGGCCAATTCGTTGCCGTTGGTGCCGAGCAGGCTGATGCCGCCGCCGTCGCCCGCACCAGCCAGGTTGCCGACGAAGGTGTTGTTGCTGATCGTCACGTTGCCCGAACCGGTGGACAGGCCGTTGGCCGCGGCTTGCGAGTTCTGCCCCGCCACCGACAAGCCGCCGCCTTGCACGCTGTTCATCTGGTCGAACGACGAGTTCCAGTAGAAGCGGTTGTTGTCGATGACGCCGCCATCGCTCACGCCGATGTGCGACATGCCGCCGCCGTTGCCGCTGGAGTGGTTGCCGCAGACGAAGTTGTTCGTGACGCGGTAGTTGGTGGCACCGAAGTACACGCCCAGACCGCCACCGCCGCCGCCCACCGCACCGGCGGTGTCGCCGTTCTGCACGACCTCGTTGTGGTGGATGTTGGCGTCGACGTTGCGCGAGCCGACCGGCAGGTCGAGCGCCGTCAACCCGGGGTGACCCAAGCGAATGCCGCCCGCCATCACACCCTGGTTGCCGGTGATCAGGTTGTTCGAGATCCGGATCCCTCTGGCGTAGCCGTTGACGATGATGGCGCCGCCGTGGTCGGCGCCGCTGATGCCGAAGCCGTCAATTTGCAGCGCGGCGTTGGAGGCACGGGGTTGCGGATTCACCGCGTCGCCGTTGCTCTTGAGCATCACAAGGAAGCCAGGGGCCTCGGCGTCGCCGAACAACAGCGGCGCGTTGTCAGCCGTATCACCGTCCAGGCAAGCCTGGTAGCTCGTGGGCGGCACTTGGCCGGGCAACAGGAAGTTCGCGCCGGTTCCACCGCCCGGGCTCTGCGGTGCCGCCGGCACTCGCAGGTGACCGACGACCTTGTCGCACACCGCGACGCGCCAGTCGCGCAGCTTCTCGGCCGGTTGCGTGACCGCATTGATGAACGTCGCACCAGCGCCGAAGCCTTGCAGGCGAATCCGGCGGTCGACGATCACGGTTTCTTCATAGACACCGGGTTCGACCGTGATCAGCCTGCCTTCAGGCGCGGCATTCACGGCCGCCTGGATCGACTGGCCGGCGCGCACCACCGTCGGCGACTGGCCGCCGATGTGCACCATCACACCGCGCGGCGTGACGCCGCCGTTGGCGCGCGTCACCAGCAGCGGGCCGCTGGTGGCGCCGGCCGGAACGGTGAGCGTGATCTGGTTGTTGTTCCAGGACACGATGTTCCCCGCCGGTACCGCGACGCCATTGAGCGTGACACTCGCGTTCGCGCCCGGGCCACCGAAGCCGTAATTGCGCTCGATCAAACGCGGCACAACCGCACCGGGGTTGTTGGCGTCATACAAGGGGTTGAGCACTTGCGTCGGGCCCATCGAGCGGATCGTCAGCGCTTGGCCGGCACCGCTGACCCAGGGGCCGACGTTGTTGTTGCCGGTGACGCTGCGGATCGCCGGAATCGCATCCGGATGCGCACAGTCCAGTGCGTGTTGCTGCGGGCCGGCGAAAGCCGCGATCGGCAGCACCGGCGTGTCGAGGTAGGTGGTCTTGCCCGGCAGGTACTGGAAGGTGTAGCAGAACTGGCTGTAGCTCTTGTTGAAGTGCGGGTCGGGCCGCATCTCGGACTGGCCGGTCGCCGAATCGAACACCGGCATGAACGGCGAGTTCAAGCAAGCCGACACCATGTTCGGCGAGATGCCCGAGGGCATGGGCACGTTGAAAGCAAAGGTCGAAGGCACCATCGCGTTGTAGGTGCCGAAGCGATCCGAGTAGACACGCGAGAACTCGCGGCCGGTGTGGTCGCGCAGCGAAACGGGCATGAAGGGCGGCGCGAACTTCTCGCCGAAGGTCGGCGCGTTCGGGTTGAACTCGTTGGCCGTGTCGTCCAGGATCATGCCGACGATGTGGCCGGCCAGCGGCGTCTTGGTGAACAGGTGGAAGTCCATCGCCGCGTTCAGGCCGGCGTTCAACGCCACCGACTTGCGGTTGCAATACGAACGCTTCTTGCCGGTGTAGCCGGCGTAGCTGATCGTGGGCGGGCTGTCGCGGTATTCGGCGGGGATTTCCACGCCGGGAAACAGGTCGAGCTCGAGCGGCACCGGGAACGGGCGCTCGCCGACGCATTCCGGCGGCAGCGCGAGCGTCGAGACGACGACCGAGTCGCCGAAGTCGACGTTCTTGTCCTCTTCCTTCTGCACTTCGTAGCCGACGGGAGGCACGACTTCGACGACGTAGTTGCCGGGCGCGAGGTCGACGAAGGCGTAGCCGCCGTCATACACCGCGTTCTTCGTCTGGTTGAAGTTGCGCATGCCGTCGTAGCAGTCGGTCGCGATGCCGTCCACCGCGAAGGGCACGCCCTCGCAGCCGGCGGGCAATGCGGCGTCCCAGGAGTCGGAGGTCGCGGTGGCGACGATGCCGCCCACCGCAACCCGCGGATTCGTGGCGCTGGCCCGGTACAGATTCACCGTCACGCCGGGGAGGCCGGGCTCGTTGTTTTCGGCGCCGGCATAACGCGGGTCGGACTCGGCGCGCGTGCTCGAATAGTTGATCTTGCCGCTGATGCCGCCGTTCTCGGTGCCGAGATAGGCCGTCTTGCCCCAGTCCATCACGTTGGTCTGGCCGAGGAACAGTTGCATGCCTTGCAGGATCGCCGGGCCGGTGGTGGTGGTGGCCACACTCGTCTCGGCGCTGCTGCCGCGGTTCGGCCACACCGGGTTCGCGGGCAATGCGCCGCCGGCATCGGCCATCGCCGTCACGCCGGTCGCCTTGAAGCGCAGGTAGTCGACTTCGGCGACCATCCAATTGAAGAACGGGAAGACCTCCGAGAACTCGTACGCGCCTTCGTCGTCGGTCGCGACAGACTGATAGAGCGACCCGTCGCGGAAGCGAATGTTCACCGCCTGGCCGGGAATGCCCACCGAGTCCGCCGTGCAAACGCCGCTCTCGCCGGGGTCGTGGCAGACCTTGCCGGTGACCTTGCCGAACCAGTTGAACACCGGCACGTTGCCGAGGTCGATCGACGCGTTGGCGCCGGTCACGAAGTCATAGCGACCGAACACGTTGCCGAGCGCCTTGTCCCACACCGCGAGCTGATAGCGGGTGTTGGGCTTGAGGCCGGGAATCGTGAAGGTGCCATCGGGATTGCACTTACCGGCGTAGACGCCGCGCCCGCCACCCACTGCCAGGCTGGCCGATTCGTTCAGGCCGACCCGGCACTCGGTGACGGGCAGACCGTTGTGGAACGTGAAATCTGGCGGACGGCTCATGTGGATGTTGATCACCTTGCCGGTGGCCGTGTTGGCGGCCGGGCCGTCCGCCGCACTGAAGCTCGGCACGAAGCCGATGAAGGCGTGGTGGCCTGGCGGACCGAATTCCTTGAAGAAGGTCGGCTCGTTCGCCTTGACCCAGACGTCGATGCCTTGCGTGCCTTCGATCGTGTGGGTCTGCAGCCACGACTCGCCTTCGGCGGGCCAGGGCGTGAGCGGCGGATTGCCATCCGCGTCCGCGTAGTAGCGCGGGCACTCGGCCTGCGGCGGCTTGACCGCCGGCGGCACGACGTACAAGGTGTACTTCGCCGGCGCGATGTTCTTGATGCGGTAGACGCCGTTCGGGTCGGTCTTGATGACGAGCTGGCCGATCACATCGACATCGCCGTTGGGCAGGTAGGTCGTACCCAGCGGGTTGCCGAACGCGTCGAAACCGACCCGCCCGCCCGAGGCGCCGTAGGTGCCGCCGGCGTCGTACATGTGCACGTCCCAACCGCACAGGCCGTACTCCTGCGTGCCGACGGCGCTGGGCGCGTTGTTGATGGGGTTGCTGTCGTGGTAGACGAGCACCGAGATCTGCGCGGTCTGGATCGGCGTGGGATTGACGATCACGCGCACGTTCGCCGGTATGGTGCCGTTGATCGCGCGGATCGGCACGCCGGCCATCTGGAACACGGGCGTTCCGCGGTCTTCACCGGTGCCGCCGACTGAATTGGGCAACACCGACAGGAAATAGCGCTTGTCGGCGGCCAGGGTCGTCGTGGTGGCCGCGGTGCCGTTCACGTTCGCGGTCTGGCCCGACTCCACCACCGGCATGTGGCTGCGGTGGAACTTCAGCGACAGCGTGTCGCCGCGGGTTGTCGGGGGCACGGCGAGCGTTCCGGTCACGCCGGGAACCACGTCCCAGGTCTTGTCTTCTTGCAAGACCCAGCGAAACGGCACGTTGATCGCCGTGCCGTCGGGTCGGACCACTTCGATCGTGATCGCCTGCGAGAGCGTGGACGAAAGCGCCATCAACGCTCCGCCCAGGACGCTTGCCCCGCGAAAAATCCAGCTTCGCCGATTCTGGTTCAAATCCATAAGACCTCCTTGAACGCCGGGCGCGTTGGCGGCCGACACCGGCCATGACACCTGGCTGACACACGTTGCGGACCCCGCCGCATCGATATGTGAAGGTTAGGTTTTGAGCGTTGAAAAGTCGTTGGAGCGCGACCCTCCACGAGGCCGGGGGCGACTGCTACACATGAGCCGCGCCAGTTAGGGAGGTTCGCTACCTTCTTATCGCCGACTTAACGCGAGGCCACGACACAGCCCGCACGGCCCCCAGTCTTAGGGGGCTCCCCCGCGTTCAGGGGGTCGCTTGCGGCACTGGCTGTTGCAGTTGTCGCGCAGGCACGGCGACGAGCACGACCTGCACCCGCAGGCCACCGAGCGGCGAGTCGAGCAGCTGGATTCTTGCGTCGTGCAGCTTTACCACCGAGAGCACGATCGACAGCCCCAGGCCCACGCCTTCGATCTTCGTCTGCCCGAGGCGGTTGAAGCGCTCGAATGCACGCTCGCGTTCGAGCACCGGGATGCCCGGACCCGAGTCGTCGACGCGCAACAGCACCACCTGGCCACCTGAATCCTGCAATGCCGAGGACACCTGCACGCGGCCACCCGAGGGCGTGTAGCCGATCGCGTTGGCGACCAGGTTGCGCAGCAGCAGCGACAGCGCGAACGCGTGGCCACTCACTGCCGGCGCGCTGAACTCCATCGCCAGCGCGATCTGGCGCCTCGCGGCGCGCGGCCCGAGTTCGTGCAGCAGGCCTTGCCAGACATCGTCCAGCTCAACGGCCTCGTGCGCCGCACCCGACTCGCCGCCCAGGCTTTCAATGCGCGCCAGGTCGAGCAACTGGTCGATCAGGTGCGCGGCACGGTCGGCGCCGACCATCAGCGACTTCAGAGCGTCTTGAAGTTCCTCGGGCGAGGTGGCGAAGGTCGCGAGTTGCGCGTGCGCGCGCAGGCCGCCGAGCGGCGTGCGCATTTCGTGCGCCGCGACCGACGTGAAGCGCCGTTCCACCGACAAGGCGTGACCGACGCGCGCGAACAGCAAATCCACGGCACGCAGGATCGGCAGCAGTTCGCGCGGCGGGCCTTGCACGTGGATGGGCGTCAGGTCGAGCGGGTTGCGGTGGCGCAATTGGTCGGCCATCGTGTCGATCGAATGCAACGAGCGGCGCAGCATCAGCCAGGTCGCGACCGCCACCAGGCCGAGCGGCAGCAACAGGAAGCCGACGTAGTAGAACGTGATCAGCGCGGTCTGCGCCCAGCGCTCGCCCACGTTCTCGACCACTTGCACCACGTACTGCTTGTTGCGCGTCGGCACGGCGAAGCCGCGGTACTCCTCGCCGTCGATCTGCACCGTGTGAAAACCGAGCATGCCCAGGCCCATCATCGGCTTGTCGGCGGGCGCTTCGTAGCTGCGCAGCAGCAGCGCCCCGGCCTTCGACCAGACCTGGTAGCGGTACAGCAGCGCCGCGGTCGGGCGCGTTTTCAGCGCGAGCCGGGGCGCGGCGCCGGGCGTCTCGAGGCCTTCGATCTCCTGTTCGACGAAGGCGAGCACCGTCGACCCCAGGTGCTCGAGGCGCGCGTCGTGGATCTGATCCTCCTCGATGCTCGCGGCCCAGTACATCGCCACGCCGCCGAACAGCAGCGACGCGAGCAGCGCGGCCGTCGCGATCAGCGACAGTCGGGCGCGCAGCGACCAGGTCGAAGTTCGTTCCATGGAGTCGATTGGCGTGAAGCACGCGCCTCAGGGCCGCAGCGTTGCCGGGTCCTGGTCGGGCAGATCCATGCCTTTGAGCACCTGCCCCGGTGCCGACACCAACACGATTCGAAAGTCGTGCATCGTGTGTTCGCCGTGGCGCCAGTAGCGAATCGACATGCTGACGACACTGGGGACGCTGCTCAGCGTGTCAACGGCAAACGCTTGGCCGCGGTGGTCGAGCCAATGGCCGCCCGCGAACAAAGCTTGGCGAGCACGCCTTGCGCGGCCGCGCCGAAGCACGCGACGCCGAGCGTGACGGACCATAGCAGAGAGGGGAAACGGAGTGCGCGCATCGACGAGGCCGAAGACTAAACCGGATCGCGCGAATGCCGGCACGCACAAGTTGGCGGGCGCGCCATATTCACGCCGCGTCCGGATGGATTTGGCGCCGTGGGTCGAGGCGAGCATGCCGCGCCGTAGACTTGCGCGCTCGCGCGGGGCCTCAGCTTCGGCTCAGCATCGGCTCGCCGCGACGCACTGCTCCCCCACTCACGCGCGGCACGCACGGAAGGACACACGATGATTGGCCCCTCGTCGCCCCGTTTGCTGATCGCCACCGTGCTGGCCGCGGGATTGGCGGCGGTGTTGCCGATGCAGGCAGGCGCGCAACCTGCAACGGAACCTGCGGCGCAAACCGGTTCGCGGCCGGCCGGACCGGCAAGCCCGCAGGTGGGAGCGACGGTCAGTGCGCAGGAGCTGCGCGCGCTCGAGCAACGCCTGAACGCGAGCCAGCAGCAGATCGAGCAACTGCGCGAAAGCCTCGAACAGATGTCGTCTGGGCTGAGCCGCACCGTCAGCCACACGGGGGTGCCGCTTCACGGCTTCGCCGATGCCGGCGCCGGCTGGTCGAGCCGCGAGGACCCGTCCCGGTTGCGCGGCTTCGGCGTGGGCACGCTCGACCTGTACCTGACGCCGCAGTTCGGCAACCACGTCAAGTCGCTGATGGAGATCGCCTTCTACTACCGCACCGACGGCACGGGCGAGGTCGAAGCCGAGCGTATGCAGGTCGGTTATGCGCTGGACGATTCGCTCACCGTCTGGGCCGGGCGCTTCCACACGCCGATCGGTTTGTGGAACACGGCCTACCACCACGGCGCGAACTTGCAGACCTCGATCTACCGGCCGCGCTTCATCGACTTCGAAGACCGCGACGGCCTGCTACCCACGCATTCGATCGGACTGTGGGGCAGCGGCAAGACCGACATCGCGGCCGGAAAGATCGCCTACGACATCTACCTGAGCAACGGCCCGACGGTGCGCCGCGGAACGCTCGACTACAACGCGTTCAGCGACGACAACGGCGGCAAGCTGCTCGGCTTCAACCTCACCTGGCGGCCGCACACCGCGCTGCGCGGCGCGAGCCTGGGCGTGCATGGCTTCGGATCGACGGTGGACACGCGCCTGGCCTCGGGCGCGCTGCATTCGCGCACGCGCGTGCGCATGTGGGGCGGCCACTTCGGCTACGACGCCCAGTCCTGGGAAGCCCTGGCCGAGGTCTACCACTTCGCCAATTCAGACGCGGCCTCGGGCGCCTCGCGCACCAGCCAGGCCGGCTACGTGCAACTGGGCCACAGCTTCGGATGGCTCACTCCCTATCTGCGCCATGAGCGTGCCGCGCTCGACGGCGCGGACAACTTCTTCGCGACCCAGCGCGTCGGGCGTTCGTACGCGCGCAGCTCGATCGGAATGCGCTATGACCTCGACCCGAAGGCCGCGTTGAAAGTCGAATTCGGCGCGACACGCGAGAAGGCCGCGACGCTGATCGACGACACCGGCGCGGCCTCGGCGGTGGCCCCCGCCCGCTACCGCCGCCTGGCGGTCGAGTATTCGATCGCGTTCTGACCCCAACACGCCGATGAAGTTTCTGCTCGCCCTGGCCATCGGCGCGCTCGCATTGCGAGCCGCGTGGGCGGGCGAAGTTATCGCTCACCCTTCGGTGACGCTGAACGCGGATGAGATCCGCGACGTCTTTCTGGGTGAGAAGCAGTTCTCCGGACGGATCAAGCTGGTGCCGGTGGACAACAGCAGCGTGCAGGGCGAGTTTCTGTCCAAGGTGCTGCAGTCCGACGAACGCAAGTACGCGGCGCGCTGGACGCGCAAGTCGTTTCGCGAGGGCCTGGCGGCACCCGCCCTGAAGGGCAGCGACGCCGAGGTCAGCGCCTTCGTGCGCGCCACGCCGGGTGCGATCGGCTATGTAAGGGGAACCGCGGCCCCGGGCGTGCAGGTGCTAGAGCAGTTCTGATCGCCGAAGCATTCGGTGCCGCGCCCGCCTCGGCTTACGCCTCCATCGGCCCCAACTGATAGCCCACGCCGCGCACCGTCTGGATCACGTTCGCGCCGAGCTTCTTTCGCAGGTAGTGGATGTAGACCTCGACCGCGTTGCTGCCGATCTCTTCGCCCCAGCCGTAGAGCGCCTCTTCGAGCTGCGCGCGCGAGATGATCTGGTTCTTCTTGCGCAGAAACGTCTCGAGGACCCAGTACTCCTTGTTCGTCAGCGCCACCGCGTCGCCGCGCAGCGTCGCCATGCGCCGCGATGGGAACAGTTTCAGCACACCGTGCTCGAGTTCGGCGCCGCCTTCGCTGGACTTCTGGCGCCGCCGTTGCACGGCGCGCAGCCGCGCCGTCAGTTCCTCGAGGTCGATCGGCTTGACCATGTAGTCGTCGGCGCCAATGTCGAGCAGCGCGATGCGGTCTTGAATGCCGCCGCGCGCCGTCATCACGATCACCGACACGCCTGGGTCGCGCAGGCGAATCCCCTTCAGCAGCGTTTCACCGCCGATGTCGGGCAGGCCCAGGTCGAGCAGCACGCATTCGTAGAGATGGGTGCGCATCGCCACCGCGAGTTCGCCGCCGGTGCGGATCCAGTCGACGGCGTAGCCGCCGCGCGTCAAACCTTTCTGGACCGCCGAGCCCAGCAAGTCGTCGTCTTCAACAATCAGGATTCGCATGGCCGTGCCGTTTCATTGGTGTGCGTGGGCCGGATTGTTCGGCCGCACCTCGTTCAATGAAAGGCACTATGTCGCGGCCGGCACGCCGACCCGGCATTCTAGGGTTCGCGGGTCGCCTTAGTAAGCTCTAAGGCAGCGCGGTCATGCGCCAGGCGGGTCGCGCCATCACCCGCGCCACGCCCTTCACCTCGTTCACGATGCGGTGCGTGGCATAGCTGCTCGGTGAATCGGGCTCGAGCGCGGCGAGCGCCAGGTTGGCCAGCGGCTGGTCGAGCGCCACGTAGTAGCTGCCGGCGGCTGCGTCGACGAGTGCGGCCACAGCTTCGACCTCGACGCGCAGCACCGTTTCAGCGGTGCCGTTGCGCGGGTCCGTGCGCGGCCCCAACTCGCGCGAAGTTTCGTTGTAGACCTCGCCGCGAACCACGCCGTTCTGCTGCACTTGATGCACCGCCACACCCAGGGCGCGCAGGCGCAACACGGCGTCGATCTGCCCCTCGCCGAGCCAGTAGCCGCAGGGGCGCGAGCGCGACTTGCGCACCTCGAGCACCAGCGCCGAGTCCCACCCGACGTTGAGTTTGCGGTCGGCGCCGGTCGTGGGATCGAGCATCGTCAGCGTGTATTCGCTCGGTGTCGTGGTCGCCGACACGACGGCCTGGCCCTGGCAGGCCAGGGCCGCGACTTCGGCGTCGACGAATTTGCGCAGCTGGCTCAGGTCCGCGGCACGCTGCGCCGCGCTGGCGAGCACGCTCTTGATCGCCACGACGTGGGTGTGCACGCGCCTGCCGAAATGCCAGCGGCCCAGGCCCACGCCGCGCGTTTCGATCAGGAAACTGACGGCGTTGCGCAGCCCGCTCGTGTTGCGCGCGGTGTCGGGTTGCACGCTGCCCATCGTCATCTTCTTGTCGGCGGTGTCGTTCGACGCGGTGTAGAACCACTCCGCGCTCAAGCCCTGCGCGGAAAGGCTCGCGAGCATCGGCCGGCGAAACCATTCTTCCGCCGCCTTGGTGACGAACTCGGGCAGGTTCGCGACGGTGGCGTATTGCACGAGCGCGTCGAAGCGCTGCAGCGTGCCGAACTTTTCCAGGTAGGGCTTGACCACCGCGTACTCGTGCGAATCGATCACGACCGCGGGCCGGTATTCGCGCGCCAGTTGCGCGATCGCCTGCGCTTCGGGCGTGCGCAGCAGCAAGTGGTCGCGATTCGGGTCGATGCCGCCGGCCGTGCCGCGGTTGCCGGCCAGCGCCCCGTCGGGGTTGGCGCGGGGCAACAGCAGCACGTTGATGTGTTCGAGCAGCTTGGCCAGCGACCCCTGCGCCAACTCATCGGCGATGGCCAGCAGCGCCTCGGCACCCGCCGGTTCGTCGCCGTGTTGCTGGCCGAGCAGCAGCACGGTGGGGCGGCCGGCGCGCAGCAGCGCGGCCGGCGAAGCTTCCGCGGTGCGCGTGAACAGCAGGGCTTCGAGCGGCACGCCGCTTTGCGAATTTCCCACGCTCAGCAGGCGCACGGTGTGGTTGCCCGGCGCGGCGCGGCCGTCGCGCACCAGCGCGCGCAACCACAGCGCGATCTCGGCATTGCTCGTCCACGCGCTGCGCCCCGCCTCGAAGGCCGGGGTGTGGTACTTCACCGCGGGTTCGGGAAAGCGTGCCGCAACGGCGTCGTTGTATGGCGGGGCGGCGTCGACGGCGGGGTCGGCGGGAAATATCGGTGCGCCCGCCGCTGGCGCTGGGGCGCCGGGTTTATCGGGCACGCCTGCGGCAGCGTCACCCGGCGTTGCCGACGGGGCTGTGCCGACCGAGGGCTGCCCGCCCGGCACAGCGGTGCCCGAGGGGGTGCCAGGCACATAGGGCGGCAATGGGGTCGAACAGCCCCCCAGCACCAACAACACGGCCAAGCCAGCGATCAGGCACGGGCTCTGGTACGCAGGGGCCCACAGGCGCGGGCGTGACGATTCACGGGCCCGACACTGCGGCGGCGACTCAACGGAAAACGGCATGAACACTGCGAACCCTCGCAAACCCCAATGGGACGCTGAATATAGCGAGCCGATCGCCGGCCGCGCCGGCCGCACAATGCGCGGCCGGCAGCCCGGCGAGAATTGGGTTACGCAAACTGGCGCGAACATGCTGATCAAAACTCTTGTATGGGCCTTGGGCGTCGTGGCCTGCCTGGCCGTGTTGTTGGTGGTGGCGGGCCAGATCGGCCTGCTGCAAGGCACTGCGCCGGCCAGCCCGGGCGTGCGCGAGGGCCGGCTCAAGCCGCCCTCGGCCACGCCGAACAGCGTGAGCAGCCAGGCCGCGCTGTACCCGGAGCATGCGATGCGCGGCTATGCACAGATCGCGCCGCTCGCGTTGCGCGGCGACGGCGCGGCGAGCTTGGCGCACTTGCGCCGCCTCATCGAAGCGATGCCGGGCGCGAAGATCGTGAAGAGCGAGCCGGACTATCTGTACGCCCAGTTCACGACCCGGCTGCTGCGTTTCGTCGACGACGCCGAGTTCTGGTTCGACCCCGCCGCGGGTGCGATCCAGGTGCGCTCGGCGTCACGCCTGGGGCGCAAGGATCTCGGCGTGAACCGCGAGCGCATCGAGGCGATTCGGGCGCAGCTCGCGGCGCAGCCCTGAGCAAGCGTCGCCGAGCTGCCCCAAGACGGTTGCTCGCCCCAAGGGCCACGAAGTGGCCCCTGCGGGGCCAGGGGGCGGGCGCGAAGCGACCGGAGGCGAACATACCGCGCTACAGCTTGAACTCGAGCCTTAACTGCACGTTCAAGTAGGTCGGCGCGTCGGTGCGCGAGGTTTCGCGCGCGTCGGTGCCGGGCAGCGGGTCGTCGACGACCCGGCCGGTCGTGTAGACGCGCGGATCGAGGTTGCTCGCGGTGAGCCGCACCTGCAGCGTCGGGTTCAAGACCCACAGCACGAAGGCGTCGCCGACGGTCTTGCGGCCGGTGTCGGCCGCCTCTTCGGCGCTCACGCGTGTCGTGTAGCGCGGCGTCAGGTTCACGCTGGCGCCCAGCGTCGCCGGTGTTCCGGGAATGCGGTAGTCGGCGCCGAGGTTGGCGGTCCAGTCGGGTTGTTGGTCGATGCGGTTGTTCGGGCCGGGGACGCCTTCGACACCGGAGCGGAACACGCTCGCGTTGGCGCGAAGGTCGATGTGCGGCGCGTCGTCGATGAGCGCGCTAAGGCGAAACTTGGCTTCGAGCTCCAGGCCGCGGGTGAGCGCGGTGCCGACGTTCTGGGTGCTCGCGGTGTAGCGCGTTCCGCCCGGCAGCGAAGCATCGGGCTGCCCCAGCGTCACGCTGCGCATGTAGTCGCTGATGCGGCG